>CALGVD010000091.1 GCA_937920275.1 uncultured Pseudomonadota bacterium | reverse complement strand
CCGGGGGGCACGCCTGGCGAGGGTGCAGCGTCGATGGATACGCCGCATGCTAGGATTTAAGACTGTTCAGAACCCCATTTTCAGAACCCCATGAGAGTTTCGATGACCACCGGACAGACCGCTTCGGATCGACCGCTCCCCGGCCGACTGATCCTCGCCCGCCACGGCCAGAGCACCTGGAATGTCGACAACCTTTTCACCGGCTGGACCGATGTCGACCTTTCGCCGCTCGGCCGTGAAGAGGCGGCGCGTGCCGGAAACGACCTGCTGCGCGAGGGAATCAGCATCGACATCGCCTTCACCTCTGTGCTGAAGCGCGCGATCCGCACGCTCTGGATCATGCTCGATACGATGGACCGGATGTGGATCCCGGTGGAGCGCGACTGGCGGCTCAACGAACGCCACTACGGCGCGCTGCAAGGCCTCAACAAAGCGGAGACCGTGGCGCGCCACGGTGAGGCGCAAGTGAAGATCTGGCGACGCAGCTACGACATCCCGCCGCCGCCACTCGCAGCGGATGATCCGCGCCACCCGCGCTTCGATCCACGCTACGCCCGCGTCGGCCCCGCATCGCTGCCCGAGACCGAATCGCTCGCCGATACGCTCGCACGCGTCGGGCCGTACTTCGAAGCACGGATCGCCCCGGAGCTGCTCGCCGGCCGCAATGTGCTCATCACCGCACATGGCAACAGCCTGCGCGCGCTCATCAAGATGCTCGACGGTGTGTCGGAGGCGGAGATCGTCGAGCTCAATGTGCCGACCGGCGTCCCGCTCGTCTATGAATTCACGCCGGGGTCGGCGGGGCTAGAGCCTGCGGGTCGGCGCTATCTGGGCGACCCCGAAGCGATCCGTGCGGCCGCCGAAGCGGTGCGACGCCAGACCGAGCAGCGCTGAGCGCTGAGCGCCTGCTGCGCGAACCGGTACGCGCGACCGGGGACGCGCTATCGGAGACACGCTACCGCAGGACCGTCAGTGGTGGTCGCCCCGTGAGGGCGAACGGGGTTTCTGCGAGGCGGAACGCAACGTGCCCATGGCGTCAGAGCCCGGCGCCCAACCGTCGTAACGCCCACCCTCAGCCTTCGCCAACTCGCGCAGACGGGTCGCAGCAGCGCGTATCCCGACCTCGTTGACCTGCATCGACTTGCGGGCATGCAGACTGATCGGCAGATCCTTCGGACCGTCGACGGAGCGGACATCCGGCGTGAAGAGGTCTTCGACGAGACGGGCGGATACTCGCTCCGCGGCCTCAACCGAGGGCATCGCGAGGAAGAAGTCCACGTCCATGGGTTTGAAGGGATCCATTCCGCTGCGCCGCAGGCGTTCGACGAAACGCGTGTCGTAGTCCTCTTCGCGGGAATCGCGCAGCGCCCTGACCTTCTGGAAGATGCGCAGCAGGATGACCACGGCGCCGACGGCCAGCAGCAAGAGCATGTAGTCCATGAGGTACCCCCGAAGTCAGGCGTGATCCGCCGGTCACTCGTCCTGCGCGATGGTGACGCGCAGTCCGTCGAGCGCGTCGGTCATGTCGACCTGACAGGACAGACGCGAACCTTCCTTGTGGTGGGCGAGTTCCTGCAGCAACTCGCGCTCGTCCGACATCGGCGCGGGCACTTTGGCGAGCCAAGCCGGATCGATGTAGATGTGGCAGGTGGCGCAGGAGCACATCCCGCCGCAGATGGCCGCGACGCCATACTCGAGTTCGCGCAGGGTCTCCATGACCTTGAGACCGGCACGGGCCTCGACTTCGTGCTGTTGTCCGTCGCGGTCGGTCACGATCAACTTGGGCATGGGCGGGATCCTGCGGGAATCGGCTGGGGGAAGGGCGGTTAGTTTGCCTAAGCGCTGTCCGGGATGCCAGTACGCAGCGCCTGCCAAAGTGCATCGAGCAATCGCCGCAGCCGGACCTTGGCGTCGAATCGAGCCCGGCGCTCGCGCGGTACGGCAGTGGCCCAATCGTGCGGCGGCGATGGTGCACCGGCCATCAGCGCTGCCAGATCATCGTCGACATCACCGGCATGGGCGTACTCCCAATCGAGCAACAACCAACGACCGTCCGAGCAAAGGAGGATGTTGCCCGGTGTCAGATCGCCATGCACCAGACACGCCGGCGCGGCCGCAGCACGTAGGCAGGTCTCCTGCGCGGCATGCCACTGCCCGATCGCGGCGGAAAGCTCGGCATCGAACCCGGCCGCCGTCCCCGGCGACTGCGCGGAGAGCCGCTCATGCAGCGCACGCACGCGGGCCGCCAGGTCGAGCGTCGGCAGATCAGGCGCTGGCACCCGGCGCAGCCGCGCGAGGATCTCGATCATCGCCGCGCATCTCGAAGGTCGCTGCGGCCAATCGGACTCGAGCGGTCGTCCGTCCAACCACGGCATCGAGATCCATTGTTCCTGCAGGTCGAAGTCGACCACCGGCGGAGCGAGACCGCGCGCTGCAGCGAGCCGCTGCGCGATGACCTCCGACGGAAAATGCGCACCGAGCAGCGATTGGGCCGCCGGATGCCACCCGCGACGCAACAGCGGCCCTTCGGCGCCCTCGATGCGCTGCAGGCGATGCAGCCCGCTGCCGCCCGGCATCACCCGTCCCGCTCCTCGGTGTCGATCTTGGCGTCGCGCGACCAACGCCGCAGCCCGAGGAGCGCTATCGTGAAGTACACCACATACAAGACCGAGACGAGCGCCAAGCCTTGGCTCAGATAGAGCGCGAAGGAAGCAGCGTTCACGAGCAACCAGTAGTGCCAGTTCTCGAAGATCGCGCGGGCTGTGAGCCAGGTGGCGAGCAGCCCCCCCAAGGTCACGGCGGCATCGAGCCGCGGCCATGCTGCATCGGTCCAATGCGCGAGCAAGGGCGCCAAGACGAGCGTGCCGAGCACGATCGACAGCAGGGCCCAAGCGTGATGCCGCGCGGGCCAATGGACGATGGTCACCCGACGATCGCCCTGCCCCGCTCCGCGCGACCAGTTGAGGTAGCCATAGACGGCCATCACCACATACAGCGATTGCAGCGCCGCCTGCAAGGGCAACCGCGCCCCTGCGGCGAGCCATGCGAGCAACGCCGAGGAGACGGCACCGAAGACCCACGCGCGGCGGTCACGCTGCACAGCGAGCAGCGCATAGCCGAACCCGGAGAGCAAGGCCAAAGATTCGATCGGCGAAGATGCACGCAGCTGTGCGATGACCTGTTGCAGGAACTCCACGCGCAGACCGCCCTACCGCGCCGCTCAGCGCAGGGTCCATGAGACGGTGAGACCCGCCTGCCGCGGGTCCGTCTGCTGGACATAGAGCTTGTCGGGGAAGTCCGGCGGTTCGTTGCCGAAGAAGAATCCGCGCTGCGCGCAGGTCCGATCTAGCGCATTGCGCAACCACAGGCTCGCGCTCCAGCGCGGTGTCTCGTAACCGGTGCGCAGCGCCGCTTGGGTGCAGGCCTGGGACCGCTGGTCGTGGCTATCAGAGAAATAGAAGGCCTCGGCGTGCTGCAGATCGAGGCGTGCGAAGAGACCGCGGGCCGCGCGCCAATCGACGCTGAGCGAGTACTGGCCACGCGGCGCATGCGCCTGGTCGCGGCCCGAGAGGTCGCGGTCGTCGGGACGGTAGTCGGTGAACGGCGAACGCAGCAGCGCTGCCGTGCCCTGCAGCGTCAAGGTCGGCGACGGACGCCACGACAAGGCGGCCTCGAGGCCGTAGTTGGCGCCACGCGCCGCGTTGTCGGTGAGGTAGATGAACGAGAGCGGATCGCCCGGATCGACCTGCACCGATGTGCTCACCTGCTGTGCACGCCGCCACATATGGAAGACCGCGACCTCGGCGGTCAATCCCCGTCCGTCATCCGCGTGTTTCCAACCGAGCTCGAGGCTGTAGAGTCCCTCCGCGTCGTAGACCCTGCGCGCCGTCGGGATCGCCGCACCGATGTTGAATCCACCGCCCTTGTAGCCGCGGGCGAGCGACAGGTAGCCGAAGCCACCCTCCTGCGGTCGATACTCGAGTGTCAGGTCACCGCCCCACAGGGTCTCGACGGGCTCGAGCGCGCTGCCGTCGGTGTCGGCGTAGCGCACCGCCCGACGCTCGACCCGCAGCCCGGCGCTGGCGCGCCAACGCGGCGAGAGATCGCGTTGCCGCAGACCATAGGCGGCGAGCGTACGGGCGCGGTAGTCGGAGACCAACTCCCGATAGACCTCTCCACCGTACAGGTCCAACTGGTCATTACGCTCGTCGACCTGCGAGGCGTAGAGGCCGACCACCCAGTCGGAGACCCCAGCGGAACGCAAGCGCAGATCTTGGGAGACGGTGCGATGACCGCGCAGAAAACGCGAAGTGAAGTCGTAACCGGGATCTGCGCCCCAATCACCGTCGAAGGCGTAGACGATGTCCGCATCGGCGACCGCCGTCACGCTGCGCACTATCAGTGCGTCCTCCCGCTCCAGCGTGAGCGACAGCCCGCGCGAAAGCTGTCGGTCGCGCCCAGGTTGATCGGAGCGGGTGACGCGCGAATTGTCGAGGGCGAAGGCGTCGAAACCGTTGTCCTGCTCGACCCACAGCGTCGACACATCGGCTGTCCATCGCTCCGCAGGCGCGAACGCGGCGCGCAGCCGCAAGGTCCGCTCATCGAGTCCGTTGGTGTCGTCGCGACCGAGCGTCGCGTTGCGTCGCGAGCCGTCGCTGCGATGACGCTGCACGACCGCACGCCATGCGCCCTCTTCCCCGCCCCAGCGACCGGCGAGCCGGCCACCCGCGACGAGACCGAGGGCGGCCGTCGAGGCTTCACCCACCGTCGATTCCAGGCGCAGCAGCGGCTCGGGCTGCGGCGCGGCGGTGGAGAGGTTGATGAGTCCGGCGAGCGCGTTGGCGCCGAGGATCGTCCCCTGCGGTCCGCGCAGCACCTCCACCTGACCGAGGTCGAGCAGCGTCGCAGGCATCCCGACCCCGGAGAAATCCATGCCGTCGATCAGGAACCCGACTGACGGGTTGGGTGCGCCCTGCCACTGATCGGTCTCGCCGATGCCGCGTAACTGGAAGTAACGCGGACGCGAGGTTCCCGAGGCCCAATTGAGGTTCGGCACCAGTCCGAGCACATCCTGCAGGTGCTGTACGCCCGCGCCACGCAGCGTCGCCGGGTCGAGCACCGTGGCACTGACCGGGGTCTCGACGAGCGGTGCCGGACGCAACCGCGCCGTGATCACGACCTCTTCGAGTGGGTCGGCTGATGCGGACACGCCAAGTGGGGTCGACAACAATACCCCCAGCCAGACGGCTGGGCATGACGATGGGCGCGAAGTGGGCACCTTCTTCCTCCGCCGGCATTAACCGGATCAGGTTCTAGGGTTCGACGCAGCGCGCGCCGTCTCAGGCCTTTCGACCACCCCTGGGTCTGTCCATTTTCTCTGACATATCAGGTCTCTGCAAGCGTGTTCGGCGATGACCATGCAGCCCTCGTGGCGCTCGCCTACAATCGCGCCGCGAGCGGCCTTCAGGGTCGGTCGCCAGCGCCAAGGAGCCGGGCCATGACCAAAACCGTCCAACTGTGCCGCGTCGATGCCTTCACTCAGCAGCTCTTCACCGGGAACCCGGCGAGCGTGGTGTTGGGCGCAGAGCAGCTCTCCGACGAAGAGATGATCGCCATCGCGCGCGAACTCAACAACGGCGACACCGCCTTCGTGTTGCCGCCGGACGGTAGCGACCACGACCTGCGGGTACGCTTCTTCACGCCGCGCGCTGAATCAGGTTTCGTCGGCCATGCCACGGTGGCCACGCACTTCGTGCTGTCGCGCGTTCCGGGTACACCGAAGCGTCTGCGCCAACGCCAGAAAGCCGGCATCGTCGATGTCGAGGTGCGCGGCGAGGGTCCGGATCGGCGCATCGCCGTCCGCCAGAGCGCACCCCCCCTCGGGCGCGAACTCAACGCGCGTGAGCGCCTCGCGGTGCTCGACGCGCTCGCGCTCTCGAGCAACGATCTCGACCCGCGCTGCGAGATGCGCATCGTGGGCGGCGCCGGCAACCGTCTGCTCATCGGCGTTCGCGGCCCGCAGCAACTGAAGGCGATGAAGCCCGACTTCAACCGCCTCAACACCTTGTCGGCGCAGCTCGGCGCCGCCGGACACCTCGTCTTCACGCTCGATTCACAGGTCGAGGGCTGTTTGACGCTCTCGCGGATGTTCTGTCCCGCGATGGGCATCCCGGAGGATCCGGTGAGCGGTAACGCGCACGGCCTGCTCGGCGCCTACCTCTTGCACCACGGGTTGCTGCCCCGTGACGCCGACCGCGCCGCGTTCTCGGGTGCCCAAGGCCAGTTCATGCAGCGTCCCGGGCGCGTCGATGTCGAACTGGAGTTCGCCGACGGCGCACTCACCGGCGTCTGGATCATCGGCAGCGCGACGATGGTGTTCGAGACGTCGATCAGTCTTTGAAGCGCGGATGGCCCACGGGCCACCGCCAGCGGAGCAGCACATCGAGCATGTGCGCGGACAAGGCACCGAGCAGCCACATCGCGACGATCATCCAAGACTGATCGAGCAGCGCGGCCCGCACCGCCATCATCAGCAAGCCGCCCGAGACGAGGTTGCCGAGATACTCGCGCGGCGCGAGGCCCGTGCCTCGTCGGTACCAGAGCCACACGAGCGCAGCGGCCTCCAGCGCGATCAGCGCGACGATCGCGAGCAGCAGGCTGCCATCGGCGAAGCGCGCGGCGAGCATGCGGTCGCAGCGGCTGCGGGATCAGGTCGGCGCGAGGCCGAGCAGATGTGCGACATCCTTGAAGAACACGCGGATATGCGCCATCGGATCGCGCCGCACCAAGCGTTTGTGCATGTACGACTCCCAGGTGAGACGCTGCACATCGGGGTCCTCGCACATCTTCACGAAGCGTTCGCGGCGGGCGTCGCTCGAATACCAGAAGCGCTGCAGCAGGCCGAGCACCCAGAAGACACGGCCGTGCTGCGCCATGAACTCGCGGCGTGCGGCCTTGAGCGCACGAGGATCGCGGCTCTCGAGGCAACGCATCAGGGCATCGGCGGCCATGCGACCGCAGGCCATCGCGTAATAGATGCCCTCACCCGAGGCCGGAGCGACCACGCCGGCGGCATCACCCGCCACCAGCACATCGCTGCCGTTGTCCCAGCGTCGCAGCGGCTTGAGCGGGATCGGCGCGCCCTCGCGCCTGAGGACCTCGGCGCCCTCGAGCCCGGCGATGCGCCGCAGGTCGCCGACGGCGTGACGGATCGAGAATCCCTTGTGCGCCGTGCCGGCACCCGCGCTGATGGTGTCTCCGTGCGGGAAGACCCAAGCGTAGAAATCCGGTGACAGCTTGCCCTGATAGTAGACATCGCAACGGCGGCCGTCGTAGCCCGATGGCTGCGACTGCGGCGTACGCAGGATCTCGTGATACGCGTACACGAAGGGCATCTCGCGACCGCCGGCGATGCACTGCCTCGCGACCTCGGAACGCGCGCCGTCGGCACCGAGCACGAGCCGTGTCCGCACCTGACGGGTCGCGGCGACGCCCGACCGGTCGGCGGCGTCGCCTGCGGTGGCGGCTTTCGGCGTGAAGTGCAGGATCGCGCAACCGTCGGTGTCGCGCGTCAATGAGGTGAAGGTGCCCGACTCTCGGGAGGCCCCGCTGCGCTGTGCGCGATCGCGCAGCCACTCGTCGAAGACTTCACGATCGACCATGCCCACATAGCCGCCGTCGATCGGCATGTCCACGGCCTTCGCGCTCGGCGAGAGCATCCGAGCCGAAGTGATGCGGGCCACGAGCAGCTCGGGGGGTATCTCGAACTCCTCGACGGCCTTCGGCGGGATCGCTCCACCGCAGGGCTTGATGCGGCCGGCACGGTCGAGCAGGAGCACCCTCCAGCCGCTGCGTGCGAGATCATCGGCGGCGGTCGCACCGCAGGGGCCGCCCCCGACCACCACCACATCGTATTCAGGGATGTCGTTTCCAGACATCTGAGCGCTCATGTCAGTTCCTCCCGACCGGCGCCCAGCGCCCATCCGTTTCTGTTGCGACCGACCCGGTGACCGACTCGGTGTCCTCGCGGCTCAGCCGCACCGCATACAGCGTCGCCAAAACGAACAGCACTGCTTCGGTGACGAACACCGCACCATAGGCGAGCGGCGCCGAGCCGCTGGCAGCCTTGGCGAGATCCACCGCGCCCGTGGCGAGGATGCCGCCCAAGCCGAAGGCGACGGCCTGAGCGGCGCCCCAAAGACCCATCCGCGTGCCCTCGCGCGATTCGCGTCCGCGGCCGACGAGCCCCATCATCGACCCGATCGCCGCCACGGCGAACGCGCCGTTGGCGAGACCGAGCATGAAGACCGTGGCGCGCAGCGGCCAACCCTGACCGACCAGCCCGCCGATCGCGAGCATCACCAGCATCGCGGCAGAGCCGACGCAGCCGCCGATGGTCCAAGCCCGCAGGGATCCCAGACGGGTCGCCGCACCCGCGGTGCAGATCACCGCGACCACGATCATGCCGATCAACACGCCGCCGCTCTGCAGACCCGAGAGCCGCGTCGAGTCCGCCGGGCTCAACCCGAACACCGTGCCGGCGAACGGCTCCAGCACCAGATCCTGCGCGCTATAGGCGAGCATCGACATGAAGACGAAGCTCGCGAGGCGCCGCGAGTGGGGCTCCTGCCAGACCTCGCGCAGCGCCGTCCAGAAATCGGGCGGCGGCGCCGCACGCGAAGCCGCCGCTTTCGCATCAGCCGCTGCACCGCGCGGCCGCTCGACGCCCCAGACCGCAAGGCAGGTCAGAAGGAACGCTCCCGCAGCGACCACGGCGGTGACCTCCACCAGCCGATCTAGGGAGAACGGCTCGAGCATCTCACCCACGATGACCGTGGTGACGATGAAGCCGGCGATCATCATCACCCAGGTGACGGTCGCCGCCGCCGCGAGGCGGGTCGGCGCGACACTGGTCGAGATCAGCACCAACAGCGCCGTGCCGCAGGCGCCCACACCGAGCCCGACCGCGATGAACGCCACCACGCACAGCGCGATGCCGAGGGCAAGATCCGTCGGCATCAAGGTGGTGGCGAGCGTCGCGCCCACGGCGCCGGCGCCGAGCAGCGCGATGCCGCCGATGATCCACGGTGTGCGTCGACCGCCGATATCCGAACCGTAGCCGAGCCGCGGACGCAGCACCTGCACGAAGTAATGGATGGCGACCAACACGCCGGGCAGCAGCGCCGGCAAAGCGAGTTCGACGACCTGGACGCGGTTCAGGATGGAGGTGGTGATGACGACGATCGCACCGATGGCCGCTTGGACGAGGCCCAGCCGGACGATACCGGACCAACCGAGGAACGCGCCGGGACCGGCGGGGCGACGATCAGAGAGCATTCAGTGGCACCTCAGTCAGACGGGCGGTCAAGTGGGCGGGCGGATCGCGAACGCGCTGACCAACATGCCGAGCACATAGAGCGGCACGCCGGCGGCGTTGTACCAGACATCGAGTTCCGCGGGACGCTGCAGCAGACGCCGCATCATCAGCAACTGGCCGATGAGCAACGCGGCGAGGATGCCGGCGTGCAGCGGACGGTCCCACAGGAACAACAGACCGATCACTGCGACCTGCGCGGCGACCATGATGAGGCAGGCGACCTGCGCAGCGCGATCGACGCCGAGACGGACGGGCAGCGAACCCACGCCCATACGGCGGTCGCCGTGCACCGACTTGAAATCATTGAGCGTCATGATGCCGTGCGCACCGACGCTCCAGGCCCAGGCGAGCGCGAGATTACGCCCATCGGGCATGACCGCGGTCATGACCGCGAGCGCGGTGAGCCAGGGCACGCCTTCGTAGCAGGCGGCGACCGCTGCGTTGCCCCACCAACCGTTGCGCTTGAGGCGCAGCGGCGGCGCGCTGTACGCCCAGGCGAGTGCGAGACCCACAGCCGCAGCGCCGAGCACCCACGGACCGAGCATCGCGGCGACCGCGAGCGAGACGAAGGTCCAGAACACGGCGATGTAGAGTCCCCAGCGGCCCGGCATGCGGCCCGAGGGGATGGGGCGCCGCGGTTCGTTGATGGCGTCGACATGACGGTCGAACCAATCATTGACCGCCTGACTCGTGCCACAGACCAAGGGTCCGGCCAACAAGATACCGAGTCCGATCAGCGGCCATTGCCCAGCCGGGGAGACACCGCTTGCGATGATGCCGCAGCCGAACGCCCACATCGGGGGGAACCAGGTGACGGGCTTGAGCAGCTCCAGCGTCGCGGCCCAGCCAGGTCGCTGCCGAGGGAAGAGACTGCTCGCCGTTCGTGCCATGACTGGAAAATAGCCATGACATCGGCCACTGTCAACCTCAGTTTACAGTCAGGCAGGACTCAAGGCGGATCCTCGCCACCGGCCTCGCCGCCCTCGAGGTCGCCGAGGCCATAGCGGCGCAGCTTCACATAGAGGCTCTGCCTCGACAGCCCGAGCATCTCCGCGGCCGAGGCCCGGTTGTCCCGGGTCAGTTCCAAGGCCGCTTCGATGCACAACCGTTCGATGACATCGGTCGTCTCGCGCACCAGTTCCTTGAGCGAAACCCGCCCGACGAGCTCGGTGAGCTGCTCCACCGATCGCGTCAGGGCACGCGGACTACGCCCCTCGGCCGCCCGTCGGCGGCGGAGCGCAAAGCCGAATGCGGGCTCGTCTTGAGCCCCGAGCCGGGTGGCCGAGATCTCGACCTCGGCGCTGCCACCAAGTTCGCCGCGTAACCGGGTGGCGAACGACCGCACCTCGCCGCTTTCGCGCAGATTGGCGAGCAACACCCCGAGATCCACACCGGAACGCCCGAACCAACGCTCGAGCGACTCGCCGAGGGCCTGCTCTTCGGTGGCGAGCTGTGCGATGTCGATGAAGGCGCGGTTCAGCGCCAGGATACGACCGTCCGCGTCCGTCACCACCAGTGCATCGGGCAGACGGTCGAACATTTCGGTGATCCGGCTACGCCCCGATGCGCCCGCCTTGGCCAGCCCATCGGCCAGCCCATCGGCCAGCCCATCGGCATGACCCTCGGCCTGACCGCTGGACCGTCGCTGGGTCGCCGTAGCGGAGCCGACCGCCTCGAGGCGCAGCAAGGCGTGCGAGCTGTTCTCTTGCCGGAAAGTCAACGCGGGCAGGCGGCACTCGCGGCGCTCGTGCGCGAGGCGCACGCGCAGCGGCTCCGCTCGCCCGGCAGCCCGCAACGCCGCGAACCACTCGGGCAACGCCCGACCGCTCACGGCGTCCAACTGCTCGGCGAACGGCCTGCCGACGATCCGGCGGGACTCCTCACCGAGCAGCCGGGCGGCCATCGGATTGGCTTCCACGACCTTCTGGGTGCTGAGATCCACCACCACGATCGGCTCCGCACTCGACTGCAGCAACAAACGGTAGCGGGCCTCCGCCATCCGCAGGCGCGAGTAATCACGCTCGAGCGACTGCTCGGCTTCGATCAATCTTTGTTGCATGCCGGCAAGCACGCGCAGGTCGCGACCGAGCGCCAACATCTGGTTGCTGCCGTCGAGCCGCCGCAAAGACCAGGAGATCGCGACCGAGCCGCCCCCTGGCAGAGGATGGTTGGCGTGGCGCGGGGGAGGGACTGGCGAGTCGACTTCGCCGAGGAGCAGTGCGATCTTGGGTTGGCTGTCGACGGAGACGACATCTCCCATGGGCTGACCGATCCAGTCGCCCGCGAGATCGGATGCGAGTTCCTCGCTGCCGAACGCCATGTCACGGATGATGCCGCGACGGTCCAGCACGAGCACGATATCAGCCGCTGCCGTGACGAGCCCGGCGACCGTTTCGGCAGCGAGTCCGTCGAGGGCCTTCCTTGGCGCCTTGAGATTCATGATTTCAGGTATCGCTTATCAGTTTCATTGACCTGCCAGATCAAGCAGCTTCTGCGCTTTCGCGACCGCGTCGCGTCCATCGCGCGCCGTGGCGTCCGCGCCGACCAATGCGGCCCGCTCGGGATGCTCATCGAAGGGCAGGCCACCGACCATCACCCGGAGTTCCGGGTTGAGGGATGCGCGCCGCACCCGCCGCACCAACCCCGCCAGCGCCTCGGGTTGATCGAGGTTGCTGACCGAGATGCCCACGATCGTGAACCACTCCTGCTTCACCAAAGAAAGCACATCCGACTCGGATGCACCGGGCGCGTCCCAGACATCCCAACGGGCCCGGCGCAGGAACTCACCGACCAGTTGGGCACCGAAGACATGCTGCTCACCGGGCATCGCGATGCACAACACACGCGGCCCCGCGGGCGGCAAGGTCGCCGCATCGTCCATGCCGTTCAGATAGGCGCTGAATTCGTGGGCGAGCGCCTGCAGGCGATGCAAGGCCACCGTGACCTGGACGAAATCACTGCGTTCAGTGGTCCACAACTCGCCGAGGTACCGGGCCGAGGGCGCGAGCAGATCAAGGTAGAGGGACTCCGCAGAGACGCCGCGGATGTGCAGATCGCGCATGAACGCGCTGGCTGCCTCGGTGTGTCCACGCAGCACGATTTCGGTGAATTCCACCACCTCGGCCGCCGCGGGACGGACGGACTCGGACCCGCTCTCGACGGTCGCTGGCACGGCCTCGGGGGCTGAGGGATGGGTGAGCAACAGCCTTGGGATGACTTGGGACTCGATGGCGCGCAGCAGAAGCCCCTGCTCCATTCCGGGCGTCAGCGTCTCGACGGGCTTCAACGTCATCACGCACCCTCCTCCATCCGAGCGGCCGTCCACCGACCGCAGCCGGTTCGGGGGCGACCCCGTCACCACCCTCGCATAGATAATCCTGGACCCATCAAATGTCAATCTGGCTTGATGTAAATAAAGGTTGACACTTATAAAGTGCCGCTCTAGATTTCGGTTCGGGTTTCAGTGGCGCGAGCAGCCCATGTCCCATGCCAAAAAGGTGTCCGGCGGCCGCCCGCTTTATACCCCCGAAGAACGGGTTCGACGGGATCGTTCGCCTTGGACTTGGGTGCAGGCGGTCCTCGCACCGCTGCAGTTCCTCGCCTTCCTCGTCAGCCTCTGGCTGGTGCTGCGATATCTGCAGACCGGAGAGGGTGCGGCAGCCGCCACCGTCTCGGTGTTGATCAAGACCGCCTTCCTCTACGCCATCATGGTGACCGGCGCGATCTGGGAGCGCGAGGTGTTCGGCGTCTGGCTGTTCGCCCACAGTTTTTTCTGGGAAGACGTGGTGAGCATGGGCGTGATCGCGCTGCACACGGCCTATCTCTGGGCTTGGCTCACGGGCAGCCTCAGTCTTGAGGGGCAGATGGTGCTCGCCTTGGTCGCCTATGCGGCATACGCCATCAATGCGCTGCAGTTCTTCCTGAAGCTGCGCGAGGCACGGCTGACCGCCGCAGCGGCGGCGGCAGCTGCGGCGCCTGCGGGCGGATTGGCGCCACAAGCATGAGCCGTTTCGTTCAACTGCTACAACATTCGCGGATGCTGCCTTTTGCAGATGCCGCCAGCGTCGACCTGCCGATGCCGCGACTGCTGCGCCTCGCGCTCTTCCAGGTCTCCGTCGGCATGGCGCTCGCGCTGCTCAACGGCACGCTCAACCGCGTCATGATCGTCGAGCTGAATGTCCCCGCATGGCTGGTCGCGACGATGGTGGCGCTGCCGCTGCTGTTCGCGCCGTTCCGCGCCTTCCTCGGTTTCCGCTCCGATCACCACCGGTCGGTGCTCGGTTGGCGCCGAGTGCCGTATATCTGGATGGGTACGCTGCTGCAGTACTGCGGTCTCGCGGTGATGCCCTTCGCGCTGATGGTGCTGAGCGGCAGCGGACAGGTCGAGCCCCCACCTTGGCTCGGACCCGGCGCCGCAGCGCTCGCGTTCCTGTTGGTCGGCGCCGGCTTGCACGCCACGCAGACGGCGGGACTCGCACTCGCCACCGATCTCGCGCCCGTCGAGACCCGACCGCGCGTCGTCGCACTGCTCTATGTGATGCTGTTGCTGGGCATGGTCGGCGGCTCGGTGGTGTTCGGCGCCCTGCTGAGCGGCACCTACACCCACCTGCGCCTCATCCAAGTGATCCAAGGCGCCGCCGTGGTCACCTTGGTGCTCAATGTCATCGCCATGTGGCAGCAGGAGGCGCGCGACCTGTCGCGCACGACCGCAGCCGCCGCCCCGCCGCCGCGTTTCGCCGCCGCATGGCGCGACTTCGCAGCGCCACCCGGCACGCGACGGCTGCTCGTCGCGCTAGGCCTCGGCACCGCGGCGTTCAGCATGCAGGATGTGCTGCTCGAGCCGTATGGCGGTGAGATCCTCAGCATGCCGGTCGGTGCGACCAGCCTGCTGACCGCGCTCTATGCGGGCGGCGCACTGATCGCATTCGGTCTCGCCTCGCGCACGCTGCGGCGTGGCGCCGACCCGCTGCGCGTCGCCGCGCGGGGGGCGCTCGTCGGGGTGGTCGGGTTCGCCGCGGTGGTGTTCGCCGATCCGCTGCAGTCGACGATGCTGTTCCGCGCCGGCACCGTGCTGATCGGTTTCGGCGGCGGGTATTTCTCTGTCGGCACCTTGCTCGCTGCGATGTCGCTGCGTGACAGCGACAACGGTATGGCGCTCGGCGCCTGGGGCGCCGTGCAGGCGACGGCGGCCGGGCTCGCGATCGCGGGCGGCGCAGCGGCCTGCAACGCGCTCGGTGCGCTGGCGACCTCCGGCGCGCTGGGACCGGCGCTGGTCTCGCCGGCCACCGGTTACCTATTCGTCTACCACATCGAGATCGCGCTGCTGTTCGGGGCGTTGATCGCACTCGGGCCTTTGGTGCGTGTACGCCGCAGCGCACCCGTGGGCAACGGTCTCGGACTGGCGGAGTTGCCGGGCTGAAGCCGGGCGGTCTTTTTTTGACGGGTCGCGGAACGCGGCCGATATGGATCAACAGGGAGAGCACTGACATGGAATCAAACAGTTTCCTCGAGTACATCGACGCGGCGCAGGTCGCGCTGTACGCCTTCTGGGTCTTCTTCGCCGGTCTCATCTGGTACCTGCACCGCGAAGACAAGCGAGAGGGTTACCCCCTCGACACGAACCGCGTCGACAAGTACGGCACCCCGATCACGGTGGAAGGCTTGCCGCCGGTGCCCTGCCCCAAGACCTTCCTGCTCGCTGACGGCAGCACCATCCAGGCCCCGCGCGCCTCGAGTGCGGATCGTCGTCCGATCGCTGCCCGTCAGGTCGGCTGGGACGATCGCTTCGGTCCGGATGTGGGCGCGCCGCTCGACCCGACCGGGGATCCGATGCGCGATGGCGTGGGTCCCGCCTCGTATGCCGAGCGCGCCGACCAACCGGAGCGGATGGTCGATGGCTCGCCCATGATCGTCCCGATGAGTTCGGTCGCCGGCTGGTCGGTCTCATCGCGGGATCCCGATCCGCGCGGCATGACGGTCGTCGGTCTCGATGGCGCTCAAGCGGGCACGGTCCGCGATCTGTGGGTGGACAAAGCCGAGCCGCAGATCCGCTACCTCGAGGTCGAACTGAGCCCCGGTGGCCGCGCGGTGCTGCTGCCCGCCGGCTTCGTACGCTACGACGTCAAGGGCCGTCGCGTGAAGGTGGCCTCGATCACCGCCGCGCAGTTCGCCGGCGTGCCGGGCATCGCGGGCGGCGGTCAGGTGACCAAGCTCGAGGAAGATCGGATCATGGCCTACTTCGGTAGCGGCCACTTGTACGCGGTACCGAGCCGCTTAGGTCCGGTGGTCTGAGCCATGGCGACACCGGCGGTGTTCAGCGAGCATGACTCGGAGCCGATGCACGGCCTGCCCGCAGTCCTGCCGCCGGGAGAGAAGTTGTTGTGGCAGGGATCTCCGCAATGGCGGTCCCTTGCGCTCAACGCCTATCGGGTGCGGGCGCTCGCGATCTACTTCACGGTGATCGTCGCAGCGAGGGGTGTCTACCTCCTCGCCGGCGGCGCCACCGTGGGCGAGGCGCTCGCCGGTTGCGTCGGCCCGGCGGCGTTCTCGCTGGTGGGCCTCGCGCTGCTCACGGGCATCGCCGCACTCGCCGCGCGCAGCACCGTCTACACGCTGACCGATCGTCGAGTGGTGATCCGTCAGGGTATCGCGCTGTCGAGCGCGCTCAACCTGCCCTTCACGGTGCTGCGCTCCGCGGATCTGCGCGAGCGTGGCGATGGCACCGGCGACATCGCGCTCTCGCTCACCCCGGGACAGCGTGTGTCCTATCTTTGGCTGTGGCCGCATGTCCGGCCGTGGCGCATCAACCAGCCGCAGCCGATGCTGCGCAGCCTGAGCGATGCCGCCGCCGTCGGTGAAACGATCGGACGCGCGTTCGCGCAAGCGACCGTCGGCGGACGCGGCGTCGCACCGCAAGCCACGCCGATCCACACCGACCCCACGATCGCCGAGGCGGCACGATGAGTCGGGCTTCGACCGGCGGGATGCCAAGGCATGCGCTGGTCGGGGCCGCGATGTTGGTGATCGGCTCCATCCTGGTGGCGGCGTTCGGCCGCCTGACCGCGCCGGCACCGGGCACCGCGCCACAGGCCGCCGTGGTCTCCTACCACGATGTGCACTTCACAGACCGCGCTGACGGCAGCATCTTGGCGACCCTCGTCGATGGTCGCACCCTCGGCACACTCTCCGTAGAGGAAGCGGGCTTCACCCGCGGCGTGATGCGCGGTTTCTCCCGTGGCCGTCAACAGACGGGCAAAGCAGCCGACGCACCGTATCGCCTCACCCGTCTCGCCGATGGCCGCTTCATCATGGAAGACCCCGGCACGCCGATGCGCATCGAACTCGATGTGTTCGGCAGCGACAACGCCGCGACGCTCGCACGGTTGTTCCGTGCCGGTGAGGCACTCACAGGCAAGGACGCCGACCCCAGCCCCCCGCGCACCAGCGGGTGACGACCTTGAGCACAGCGATGCTCGCGGGCGCCGTTGCACTGACGGTGCTGCTCTGGTGGGGCTCCACCGGGCTCATCACCCGTTTGGTACGGCGCGATCCGCGCAGCTATCCCGCGTTGCTCGCCGCGACCTCGATCATCGCCGTGATCGGCCTCGCGGTGTTGGTGGGCGTCCGCGAGGACACGCGGGGCGTGGCAGCCATCGCCGGGTTCTGCGCGGCGCTCGCCCTCTGGTCCTGGATCGAGGTCACCTTCCTGACCGGTGCCATCACCGGACAGATCCGGGCGCTCCCCGCCAACCTGCCGCGACGCGGCTGGCGTCATGCACTTGCCGCGTTGCAGGCCATCCTCTGGCACGAACTGGCCATCATCGTCCTCGCCGCGACCGTGGCACTGCTGTCCATCGGTTGGCCGAACACCATCGGTCTCGCGACACTGCTCGTGCTGTGGGTGCTGCGCAGCAGCGCCAAGCTCAACCTCTTCCTCGGCGTGCGCAACCTGGGCGAGGGTTTCCTGCCTGATCACCTCGCGCACCTGCTCGATCACTTCCACCACCGCCGCATGAACGCACTGCTGCCGTTCTCGCTCGTGCTCGGCAGCCTCCTTGCCGTGTGGCTCGGCTCGCAAGCCGCCGCCGCAACCTTGCCGGTCGAGGCGGTCGGCTACACGATTATCGCGACGCTTGCAGCGCTCGGTGTCCTCGAACACCTGCTGATGGTCCTGCCCTTGCCGCCCGAGATGCTCTGGGGCCGTCGCCCCGCCCCACCCCGCGGATCCGCTGGAGACTCGCCCCCATGACGAAGCCCGCCTTGCTGACGTGCATCGACTCACCCACGGACCTGCGCCGCCTCGCGGATGAGCAGTTGACGCAGCTCGCCGACGAGCTGCGCGCCAGCCTGCTCGATTCCGTCGCCCGCAGCGGGGGGCACCTGTCCGCCGGTCTCGGCACGGTCGAACTCGCGATCGCGCTGCATTACCTCTACGACACCCCGCAGGACGCGCTGGTCTGGGATGTCGGTCATCAGGCCTATCCGCACAAGATGCTGACCGGCCGGCGCGACGCACTCGCCGGCATCCGTCGTCGGGACGGCATCTCGGGCTTCCTCAAGCGCGACGAAAGCCCCTATGACGCCTTCGGCGCGGGCCATTCGAGCACCTCGATCAGCGCCGCGCTCGGCATGGCGGCCGCCGCACGCCAGCAAGGAAGCGCCACGCGCGCGGTGGCGGTGATCGGTGACGGCGCGCTCACGGCAGGTCTTGCTTTCGAGGCCCTCGACCACGCCGGCGAGCTCGGCGCCGACCTGCTGGTCGTGCTCAACGACAACGGCATGTCGATCTCCGAGAACGTCGGCGCGCTGTGCCGCCACTTGGCGAGCCGAGGCCACGGCCCGGTTCAGGACGTCGACGGTTTCTTCGATGCCCTCGGCTTCAACTACCGCGGCCCGGTGGACGGCCACGACCTGCCGCTGCTGCTCTCGGAGATCCGTCGTCTGCAAGGCATACCGGGACCGAAGCTGCTGCATGTGCGGACCGTGAAGGGCAAAGGCTATGCGCGGGCCGAGGCGGAACCGATCAAGTACCACGGCGTGACGCCCTTCGATCCGGTCGCCGGCATCGTCGCAGGCAAGCCGACTGCGCCGACCTACACCCAGGTGTTCGGCGATTGGCTCTGTGAACTCGCCGAGCGCGACCCGCGAATCGTCGTCATCACCCCGGCGATGCGCGAAGGCTCAGGCCTCGTCGCCTTCGCCAAGCGTTTTCCCGACCGTTACCACGATGTCGGCATCGCCGAGCAGCACGCGGTGACCTTCGCCGCCGGTCTTGCTGCCCGCGGACTCCGCCCGGTGGTCGCCATCTACTCCACTTTCCTGCAGCGCGCCTTCGACCAACTGGTGCACGATGTCTGTCTGCAGGGTCTGCCCGTCACCTTCGCGATCGACCGTGCCGGCTTGGTCGGACCGGACGGCGCGACGCACAACGGCAGCCTCGATCTGTCCTTCCTGCGTTGCGTCCCCGGCATCACCGTCATGACACCGAGCGATGCGGACAGCCTGCGCGCGATGTTGCGCACCGGTATCGAGGGCGAGGGCCCGAGCGCGATCCGCTATCCCCGCACCGCGGCGGCCGGCGAATCTCGTCGCACCGCGACCGCAGCGCTCACCGAGGACGACGAACCGAGCGCCGACGGCGCGCTCGCACTGCTGCCCCGTCCGCTGCCGGTCGGCCGCGGCGAACTGCAGCGGCGCGGCTCAGGCATCGCCCTGCTCGCCTTCGGCACGCTGGTGCACACCGCGCACGAGTTCGCGGAGATCGTCGATGCCAGCGTCGCCGATATGCGTTTCGTGAAGCCGCTGGATGAAGCCTTGGTGCTGGAGCTCGCGGCGAGCCACGACCTGTTGGTGACGCTCGAGGAGAACGTCATCGCAGGCGGCGCGGGCACCGCGGTCAGCGAACTGCTCGCCCGTCATGGCCAAGATATCCCGGTGCTGCACCTCGGATTGCCCGACCGCCCGTTGGAGCACGGCACACGCGAACAGTGTCTGCAGGATGCCGGTCTCGATGTACCCGGGATCTTCGACGCCATCGCCCGCCATACGGCGTTGATCGCCGAAGTGCGGGCGACGCCACGCCGCGCGCTGCGCCTGCGCAACAACCCGATGTTCAGCGGCGTGCTGCGGCTGCTGACCCGCAGCCAACTGCGCTGAGCCTGCAGCCGTCAGGCTGAGGCGCGCAGCATCTCGGGCAGACGGAAACGGGTCGTCTCGGCCAAGCCCGGCAACTCGCGCACTTGGCCGACCCCGAACTCACGCAGCCGGGACATCACACCCTGCACCAGGTGCTCGGGGGTGGAAGCGCCCGCCGTGACCCCGATACGCCGAACGCCGGCGAACCAAGCTGGATCGATCTCATCGGCGGTCTCAAGCAACCGCGCCGGCACACCGTGGTCGGCGGCGACCTCCTGGAGACGGTTGGCGTTCGAGCTGTTCCTCGAGCCGACCACCAACACCAGATCGACGTGCTTCACCAAGCTGCGTACCGCACGCTGGCGGTTGAGCGTGGCGTAGCAGATGTCGTCGAGCCCCGGCCCGACGATGTCCGGATAGCGTGCTTCCAAGGCTTCGATGAGCACACGGGTATCGTCGATGGAGAGCGTGGTCTGGGTGACATAGGCGACCGGCGTGCCTGCCCGTATGGGCAGCGCCGCGATCTGCTCCACGGAGCCGACCACATGCACTTCGCCGCCGACGGACCCGCGGGTGCCTTCGACCTCTTCGTGCCCCGCGTGACCGATGACGACGATGACATGTCCGCGCTGTGAGAAGCGCTGCGCCTGAAGGTGGACTTTGGTGACGAGCGGACAGGTGGCGTCGATCACCCGCAGACCGCGCTCGCGCGCGCGATCGACGATCGCGGTCGCCACGCCATGGGCGCTGAATATCGTCAATGCACCGCGCGGGACGGCATCGATGTCATCGACGAACACCGCGCCGCGTCCCGCGAGATCGTCCACCACATGCTTGTTGTGGACGATCTCATGGAACACATAGACCGGCGCGCCGTAGGTGGCGAGCGCCCGCTCGGCGATCTCGATCGCTCGTGCCACGCCGGCGCAGAAACCGCGCGGCTGGGCGAGCAGCGCCTCCATCCGCGCCTACGCTCCTCAGCCTGTCGCTGCGCCGACAGCGGTGGTCGACGAGGCCATCGGCGAGGTCGCCTCTGAGACCTCTGCCGCAGCATCCGCGGTAGGCGCCATCGCATCCACAGCCGCCTCGACCGGCCCCAACGGCAGCACCTTCTCACGCTGCAGCTCGGGGTAGTCCTTCGCCATGCTGACCCCGCCGTAGGGCTTGTTCACGCCCTGGTGGCAGGTCTGGCAATTGACCTTCGCGACGTCACCGGTCGGCCCCAGCCGGGTCTCGGGGAACACGCCGGTGAGCGGCACCATGTACTCGTTGTTGAGGCCGCGCGCCATGCGGATGCCGTGCCACGCGGTGGTGCGTTGCGGCCGGCTCTCGCCGTCCCACTCCGCGAACGCCCGCGAATTGTGGCAGTAGGTGCAGTTCACACCGAGCGAATCGGACATGTGCACCATCAGCGCGTAGGTCCACTCGGCCTGCTTGATCGAGCTGCGGTTGCCGGTGGGCAACGCCGTCGGACCGTTGACCCGGATCGGCAGGTTGCCGAGCAGGTACGGGCTGTACGGATCGTACGGCAAGCTCGAATGGCCGATGGTCGTGATGCCGAGACCCGTGACCGCCGAGTTCTGCTCGGCGCGGGTGCCTACGAAGGCGTTCTCGCGACCGGAACCGGGATCGACGAACCAGACATACGGCGGCACCGGCTGTCCGCGATGGCAGGTGTGACAGGTGACGCCGGTCTGCCCGACATGCGCCTGCCAATTGCTGTTGATGTCGCGGGTCATGGTCAACATGCGCCGTGCGACCTGGTACTGGTACATGCTCTCGTCGGCGTAGTTCTCGGCGTTGTGGCAGTAGGTGCAATTTTTTTGGTCGGCAGGCGCGACCCAATCGACCATCGAGAGCATCACGCGCGTGAACTCACCGACCGAGAGGTCCTTGAGCACCTGCACGTTCTGGTACACCTCAGAGGCGAGCGGACCGCTGCCGTCAGCCGCGGGCTGGATCGGCCCGGGCTGGTTGGCGGCCATCACCGTCTTCATGATGCGCGGGTTGATGTTCTGTTCCATCCCCGTGCCACGGTAGCCGAGCTGCTGCGTGTCGATCGGCGGCCGCTCACCGCAGCCGCTCAGCAAGCCGAGCGCGACCAAAGTCGCGACGCCATTCCTGATCAGGTGTTTCATCACGGGCCTCCCTGCAGCGTCGCCGGATCGGGCAACGCCTCGAAAGTGGTCGGGTAGGACGGCGCGACGCCGTGCTTCACCGCCCACAGGTACCAGTTGTCGACGACCGTGCCGGTGAGCAAGATGCCGATGCCGCCGGTGAGCGTGCACAACACCGCGAACCACCACGCCCAGCGATGGACCGACTCCATCGTGGCGTTGAACCCCATGGTCCAGCGCCAGAAGAGCGCCGCGCGCTCCGAGGCGGTGCCGCGGTCGAGCGACTGCTCGACCTCACGCTCGCCGCCGTAGCGGCTGACCGCCATGATCGTTCCGGCGTGCATCGCGAACAGCAGCACCGAACCGTAGAGGAACACGATCGAGAGCGCATGGAACGGGTTGTAGAGCAGGTTGCCGTAGCGCAGCGAGAACGCGGCCGTCCAGTCGAGGTGGGCGAAGATGCCGAAAGGCACCGCCTCGGACCAGCTGCCCATCATCACCGGCCGGATGAAGCCGAGGACGAGGAACAGCCAGATGGCCGAAGCGAACGCCCAGGCGGTGTGCGTCCCCATCTTGAGCTTGCGCGCCAAGGCGTAGGTACGGATCCACCAGAGGATGACCGACAGCGTCAGGAAGAAGCCGGCGATCAGCCACCAACCGCCTTGGGCGAGCGGCGGCAGTCGCAGTCCGTACTCGGGCGCCGGCGGCTCGAGGGCGAGCCAGAACAACTGCCGCACGAACTGGAGGGGATTCCAGTTCACCGAGGCGAGCATGTTCAGCCCGATGATCTCGAAGGCGAGGATGAAGAACAGGATGGACAGTACGCCCGTCGTCCCGAGATAGAACGGACCGACCTGCGCATCGCCGATCTTGCCGAGCCAGTAGTTGGTGCTCGCCTTGATGCCGCGCTGCCAGATGCCCCGAGGTTCGTGCGGCACGCCGGGATAATGCGGCGCGTCGACCTGCACTCGGGTGAAAAGATTTTGGTATTCAGCCATGGTCTTGCTCCTCAGTTCCAGATCGGCATGTTGAGCCACCAGGCCCACCAGTCCGTCCAACTGCGCGTCCAGAACGGCCCGCTCACCACGATGCAGATGGCGCTCCAGACGCCCGCGTTCACCGCCAGCAACAAGCCGAAGCGATGGATGCCGAGGGTGCCGATGGAGTAGCCGATGTTGTCGCGGAAGAACGTGTTCTCGTGCTCGGAACCCTTGACGATCTCTCCCTCGGGAGGGTTGAGCGCCGAGAGCACCAACGAGCCGTGCAGCGCGAGCGCGAGCACGGTGGTGAAGAAGAAGGTCACCGCGATCATGTGCGCCGGGTTGTAGTGGAAGTGCAGGTACTGGTACGCCACGTTCGACACCCAGTCGAGGTGGCTGTAGATACCGTAGGGGAACGCATGTCCCCAAGCACCGAGCAGCATCGGCCGCACCACCTGCAGGGTGGCATAGGCGAGGATCGCGCTGCCGAAAGCGACCGGCACATGGAATCCCATGCCGAGCTTGCGGCAGATCTCGACCTCCCGCAGCGCCCAAGATGTGAACGCGACCAAAGCGCAGATCGTCACCAACTGCCAGAGCCCGCCTTCGGCGATCGGCGCGAGACCGAGTCCGTACTTGAGGTCGGGCGGCGCGATGCTTATCTGCCAGAGGTTCCAGGTCGGTCCGATCGCCGCGCCGTAGACCAGCAGCAGCGTACCGAGCACGGCCGCCAGCGCCGAGACGACGCCGAAGAAGCCGACATAGAACGGTCCGACCCAGAAGTCGAACAGGTCCCCGCCGACCAGCGTGCCGCCACGGACGCGGTATTTTCTTTCAAAGTTCAGCATTGCCATGACATTTCCCCGTCAACAGCTGCCATGAGAGTTGCTTATCGATGGAACGCCGCGGGCGACGGGACGGTCCGTATGGGCCGGCCCGCCACCCGTAGCGATCCGGGTCAGCCGCCCGGCAACGGCGCGTTGTGCTGCACATTGCGTGCAGCAGACGGCGCCGGAGCGAGGCAGGTTCCACTACCCGTCCCGTCGAGCCAGCACGAATACTTCGTGCTCAGTTGGACGAAGTGGTTCGTCGCGACGATCGTCGCCACGAGCGCGCCACCGATGATGATCACCTTGCGGGGATCCATGAGCATCCAAATACGCCACATAACAGTTCTCCTTTGACTTTCAGGTGATCAGAACCAGGGGACCCAGTTCCAGATCAGGTAATGCGCGAGCACCGACGTGAAGAACCACGCGCCGGTCGCGAGCCAGAAGAAACGGTTGATGGCACGTGCCTCATCAGGCGTCGCACCAGATATGCTTTTTGCTTCAGCCATTACGGATACCTCCTACTAAACAACGTTGTTTTCCGCGCACTCCCGCACGGCAGGGACTGTCGGCTGCGACCCGGGTCGCAACCTGCGCCGGTGACCCTGCGGCCACCGTCGCCCGACAATTCTTTTCCCCTTCTTCGCGGCTCGATGCCGCTGGCATGGCTCTCCTGCTCATGCCGCACGCCCTCCGGCGACTTCCACCCGTGCGCGTGACACACGGGCCGCCGTCACGCGCGTCTCGCCGGCCTGCCGGGTCGCACGCTCAGCAGCGTCACGCAGGGCCTTGGCGGCGGAGATGCGCACCAGATAGGGTTCATCGGCGACATGCTCGTCGAGCAGCCGCAAAGCGTCCTCGTCCCAGACGCAAGGCTCACGCATCGCGCGCGCCGGGGTCGGATCGACCCGGTCGAGCTCGGTGCCGAGCGGCAGGATGTGGAACAGCGCGTCGAACAGCGCGTTGCACACTTCCTGTACGAGGTAGGTGGCGCCGGCATAGCCCATGAAAGGTGTGCCGGTGTGGCGTCGGATGACCGCCCCGGGGAACGACGCCGGGACATAGATGGCACGAGGTCCGAGCTCGGCCAGGTACATGCGCTCGTTGTAGCTACCGAATAGCACGAGGGGGGTTTTCTCGCGTACCGCTTTACGAACAGCCGCGTTGTCGGGCTTGACGCCGGGCCGTCGCGCAAACGAGAACTTGCACGGCAGACCGAGCTCGGATTCGAGGAAGTGGCGCAAGCCACGCGCGTAGGTCTCGCCCGCCACGACGGCGAAACTCGCGGTGCCGAAGAAATCCTGGGTGACCGAACGCCACAGATCCCACAACGGCTTGATGGTGGTGTGCTTCTCGCGCTCGATGAACGGCTCAGGATCGAGCCCGAGCAGCTCGCCCAACGATCGCAGGAACTTGGTGGTGCTGTGCAGGCCGATGGGCGCCTGAAGCCAGGGGCGCTCGAGACCCTCGCAGAGCAGCTTGCCGTACTCACGGTACAGACAGACATTCGCGTCCGCATCGGCGAGCTTGGTGATGTCCGCGAGGTGTGAGCCCAGCGGGAACTCCATGTTGACCTCTGCACCGATGCCTTCGACGAGGCGACGGATCTCGGCGAGGTCGGAGGGCATGTTGAACATGCCGTAGGCGGGACCGATGATGTTGACGCGGGGCTTCGCCCCTTCCGCGCGCGGCTTGAGCGCCGGCACTTTCTTCGGACCGAACTCGGTCCACAACCACCACAACGCACGGTTCGCGCATTGCCACTGGTCTTCGTCGATGGTGCGCGGCAGGAACCGCTTGATCGCGGTGCCCTCGGGGGTCACACCACCACCGATCATCTCGGCGATGGAGCCGGTCACCACCACCGCCGGCAGGTCCGGATCGAGCACCTTGTGGGCGCGTTTCATCGCGCCCTCGGTACCGTGCTGACCGAGTTCCTCTTCGGCGAGACCGGTGACCACCACCGGCAGTTCGTGCGGTGGCAACGCGTCGGTGTAGTGCAGCACCGAGGTCACGGGCAGGTTCTCGCAGCCGACCGGACCGTCGATGATCACCTGCAAGCCCTTGATGGCGGCGAATGCGTACACCGCTCCCCAATAGCCGCCGGCGCGATCGTGATCGAGCACCAACATCAGGGCAGTTCCTCCGCCTTGCGCGCCTTGGCCTGCTTGTCGAGCTTGCGACGATAGGCTTCGCGGAACTCCGGGCGCAGTTGCGGCTGTTCAGACCAGATGCCGGCGGTGGCACCCTCTCCCACGCCGGCGAAGAAACTGCGCATCTCGTCGAAGCGCGCCTTGCCTTCCATGGCCGTGTTGATGAGGTGCGCGAGCGAACCGGCGCCGGCAGCGCCCATCAGCGGTCGGGAGGAGATGAGGTTGGTGAAATAAAGGGCGGGCGTCGCGGCTTCTTTGGCCTTCTGCACCACTGGCGTCGTGCCGATGGCGAGGTCCGGTCGGAACTCGGCGAACGCCGCGAGGTCTTGCTCCAGCGAAGCACGGAACTGCACATGCACGCCATGCGCCTCGAGCCACTCACGGTCGGCATCGGACCAACGGGTGCGCGGGCAGGCGGTGCCGACATAGCGAAGGTCCGCACCGCTCTCGACGAGCAGGCGCCCGACCAGCAACTCGGAACCCTCGTAGCCCGAGAGCGTGATGCGGCCGCGGATCGGCGCCGCAGCGAGCGCTGCGCGGATGGCCGGCAGCGCACGGGCTTTCGCCGCGTCGATCTGGGCGCGCGGCACATCACAGGTCGCGCCGATCGCCTCAAGCCATGCGGCGGTACCGTGCTCGCCGACCGGCGCCGAGCCGACGATGGGCCGACCGGCAGCCTCGAACTCGCGGCAGGACGCGGTGTAGAAAGGATGGATCGCAGCGATCACGGAACCGTCGAGCGCGGCGTAGAGCTCGCGCCACTCGCGGGTCGGGACCACCTGCCCTGCGGCGAGCCCCATCGGCTCGAGCAGCATGCCGATACCGACCGGATCGGCGGGGAACATCTCACCGAGCAGCGTCACCGTGCGCTGGGCGGCGCGCCCGGTACGCGGCGCAGGCACCGGCCCGGCTTCCACTTCGTGGCGCGCGTAACGCAACATCGCGCCGGCGAGCACATCTTTCGCCTCGGCATGGGTCGGGATGCCGAAGCCCGGCACATCGATACCGATGATGCGTACGCCGTTGATCGCTTTCGGCAGCAGCTGCAACGGCACGCCGGAGGCGGTGGGCACACAAAGATTGGTGATCACCACGGCATCGTACTGTTCGGGGTCGGCGAGCGAGTGCACCGCTTCGCGGATGTCCTCGAACAGCTTGCCGGTGACCAAGGTCTCGGAGTTGAACGGCACATAGCCGACCGTGCGGCGCGCGCCATAGAAATGCGAGGTGAAGGTGAGACCGTACACGCAGCAGGCGGAACCGGAGAGGATGGTCGCGGTGCGTCGCATCCGTAGCCCGACACGCAGCGACCCGAAGGCCGGGCACATGCTCTGCGGCTGATCGTGCGGACCGGCGGGATAGTCCTTCGCATACTGCGCCAGGATCTCGCTCTTGCCCGCTGCAGCAGCGGCAGCGCGCATCGTGTCGCGACCGCCGTGGCAGCCACCGCCGGCGCCCGCCGCCGGCACCGCCGCAGCCACAGGCGCTGCGCCGTCAGAGGCGATCTCTTGGAACCCAGCGATTTCGGTATCGAGCGTGCTCATGTCAGACCGTGTCGTACACGACCTCCAGCGAGGGCTTGTAGATCTGCGCACTGCCGCACATGTCCTCGAAGGTCGCCGGTTGCAGCACCACGCCGCGACCGACCGCTTCGCCCTTGAAGAGCCCGAGCAGTCCGTCCTGCGACAGCGGCTTCGGCCGGACCGGCGGCGCTTCGGCGACGTTCGCCGCCAGCAATGAGAACAGGCTGCCCCACTCGCTCTCAGGACGTCCGATGATCTCGTAGTTGGCGCTCTTGCGACGGATGTCATCGTGCGCCGGGATCGCGGCGAGCACCGGGATGCCGGCCGCATCGGCGAAGGCCTGGGCCTCGCCCGTGCCGTCGTCCTTGTTGATCACGAGACCGGCGACACCGACATTGCCACCGAGCTTGCGGAAATACTCCACCGCCGAGCAGACGTTGTTCGCGACATAGAGCGACTGAAGATCGTTGCTGCCGACGACGATGACCTTCTGGCACATGTCGCGGGCGATCGGCAGGCCGAAGCCGCCGCAGACGACATCGCCGAGGAAATCGAGCAGCACATAGTCGAAGCCCCAATCGTGGAAGCCGAGCTTCTCGAGGGTCTCGAAGCCATGGATGATGCCGCGTCCGCCGCAGCCACGACCGACCTCAGGGCCGCCGAGTTCCATGGCGAACACGCCGTCGCGCTTGAAGCAGACATCGCCGATCTCGACCTGCTCGCCGGCGAGCTTCTTGCGCGAAGAGGTCTCGATGATCGTCGGGCAGGCCCGTCCGCCGAACAGCAGGGAGGTCGTGTCGCTCTTCGGGTCGCAGCCGATGAGCAGGACCTTCTTGCCTTGGCAGGCCATCATGTAGCTGAGGTTCGCGAGGGTGAAACTCTTGCCGATGCCGCCCTTGCCGTAGATCGCGATGATCTGCGTCTCCTTGGTGACGGCTGACGGCACGATCGGCGACGGCTCGATGGCGGCCTCGGCACGCGTGCTGCGCTTCAGGCGCTCCACCGGGATCGACACTGTCTCTGCGGGGGAAGTCATGCGGCGTGTCTCCAATCCAGGATCATCTTCAGGCAAGCGGTGTCCTCGAAAGCGCGGCGATATGCCTGCGCAGCCTCGGCGGCGTCTTGGCGGTGGGTCACCAAGCCATCGAGCGACAGGCGGCCCGCATCGATATGCGCGAGCACAGCCTTCATGTCGGAATCTTTCCATTCGGCGGCGATGCGGAAGCGTGCCTCGCGCATGAAGGCCTTCGGGAAATCGAAGCTGAGCGCGCCGGGATAGAAACCGGCGAGCGTGATCTCACCGCCCGGCGCAAGGCGATCGAGCAGGCCGTCGAGGATCGCGGCATCGCCGCTGACGTCGTACACGGCGCGGTAGTCGCGGCGCGGATCGTCATCCGGAGCGACCACGGTGTAGAGCCCGTCGCTGCGGGCCCGTGCGGCATCGCGCTCCCAGACGGTCGGCGCAAAAGCGCCTTCGGCGAGCGCGACCCGGGCGAGCAGACGGCCGAGTACGCCGTGGCCGACGATGAGTTCGGGCGGCCGTGCACCCGGCGCCGCCAAGGCATGACGGGCGGTCGCCGCAAGCGCCAAGAGCACCGCCGATTCGCCCAAAGATTCATCGATCGCCGTCACACGCGCAGCAGGCACGACGACGCGTGACGCCGCGCCACCGAACAAGCCGCGCACTTCGCCGTAACAGCGCGCACCCGGCACGAACACGCGCTCGCCGAGGCGGCGTGTGCCCGCCACCGCAGCGCCCAACGCACTGATGCGACCGACTGATTCGTAACCGGGGACGAGGGGGTAGCCCATGCCGGGGAACGGCGGCATGCGGCCGGACCAAAGAAGACGCTCGGTCCCGGTGCTGATGCCGCTCCACTCGATGTCGACCACGACATCCTCGGGCGCCACTTCGCAGAGCGACAGACGAGCGAGCGCTAAGCGCTCAGGCCCCTCCAGCACAACCGCGAGTGTGTTCATCACCTGACCCATACAGGCCTCCTAGACCTGCTCCCTCTGTTGTCAGTCTACGCTTACGAAGCGTAGTGTCAACTTGCCGTGACAACTTTCTGGCCGAGCCGGTCAAGGCCGGCGCGCGACCAGCACCCGGGTCTGCAGCGGCACCCGGGTCCGGCGCTCCCGGGGGCGGCGGAAGCCGGCACGCTGGAGGCGCTCGGCGAGGTCCGGGGCGGTCCGTGGGCGACCGCTGCCCATGGCCCAGAGGTAGAGACCGAAATAGGCGTCCCCCATCCGCTCGGCGCCCTGCGTCCCGGCCATCGGCTCCGCCACGAGCAACACCCCGCCCGAAGGCAGCGCGGCGTAGGCGGCGGCGAGCAACCGGTCCACCCGCTCGTCATCGTGGTCATGGAGCACCCTCACCAGGGTGATCAGGTCGGCGCCGGGCGGCAGCGGATCGCGATCGAAGTCCCCCGCCGCGATCGTGACCCGACCACCGAGGCCGGCCGCGGCGAACCGCTCCTCGGCCTGAGCGGCGACCCCGGGCAGATCGAACAAGCCGAGTTGCAACCGCGGCGCGCGCTGCGCGAGGGCGCGCAAGAAGGTCCCATCGCCGCCCCCGACATCCAAGACCCGGTGATGGCGTCGGACGTCGTAGGCATCGAGGATCTCCTCGGCCACCAATCCCTGCGAGGCGGACATCAGCTGGGTGTAGGCCCGGGTCGCCGCCGAGTCGACCTGCCCGGGTTCCGCTGTGGCCGCATAGGGCCAATAGCGGGCGAGCGCGGTGGCGCCACGCGGTGCGCGCAGCATCGCCAACGGATCCACCAAGTCGGCGTAGAGCAGCGCGTGATGCTCGATCATGGCGAGCACGCCGGGGTTGCCGAGCAGGGCTGCACCGCGCGCGCCCAAGGCCCAGCGGTCGGCACTGCGCAGCTCGAGCAACTCGAGCGCAGCGGCGGCCCGCAGCAAGGTCGCCGCTGGCGCGGGCGCCAAGGTCTCGGCGGGCAGCAACTGCGCTGCGGTCAAAGGGCCATCGCGCAGTCGCTCGAGCACCCCGAGCCGCACGCAACTGAGCAGCACCTGGGAATAGACGAAACCCGCCACCACATCGAACAACGCACGCGCCTCGCGGCGTGCCAACGGACGGGTCAGGGGGAAAGCCGCCGCCGCGCGTTGGAAGCGCGGGCTCATCAGCAGCCGGTTGCGCCAATCGCGCCACATGGCAGGGATCAGATCCCGCGGCGGTGCAGACGATCCGGCATCACGCCGCGCGTTGCAGCAATTGCGCGGGCAGCAGGCGCTGCGCTTCGAGGTCGACCAGCTCCCGCAGGAACTCGGCACCCGGACAGGGCGGGATCGACGCATTGGCCTCAGCGATGAGCCGCTCGAAATGTTTGACGGCACCGGCCACACCGAGCTCGCCGACCGCCGTCGGCCGACCGAGGTCGGCATCGCGTCCCGCGGGCTTGCCGAGTTCGTCGTCGGTGCCGAGCGCATCGCGGATGTCATCCGCGATCTGGTAGGCCTCGCCGAGACGGTCACCGAGCACGAGCCATGGCGCAGGGTCGGCGCCGGCGGACATCGCGCCACCGACCGTGGCGGCGACGAACAGCGCGCCGGTCTTGAGGCGACGGTATTCTTCGAGCGGTGCGGTCGCCTCGCACTCCCACGCCTGGCCGGCGACGATGCCGCCCGGCGCACCTGCGGCGCGCGCCAACGCGAGCACGAGCCCCGGCAGTCGTTGCGGCGCATCGGCAAAAGCGCGGGCGATGTTCTGGAACGCGAGCACGATCAGCGCATCGCCCACCAACAGCGCGATGCGCTCATCGAAGGCTTTGTGCACCGAGGGGCGGTTGCGCCGCGTGTCGGCATCGTCGAAGCACGGCAGATCGTCATGCACCAACGACGCGCAATGCAGCAGTTCGATGGAGGCGGCCGTCGCCTCGGCGAGCGGCGAGTTCGGTTCGCCGCAACCCGCCGCGATCGCGAGGCACAGCCGCGGCCGGATCCGCGCGCCGCCCGGGAAGACGGCATAACGGATGGCTGCCGCGAGACGCGGCGGGCAACCGAGCGTGTCGCAGGACGCGACCGCGTTCTCTAGGGCCTGTTCGATCGCCGAACCGCTTTCCATGATGGCCACCTGCCTGTCAGCGGCGTGACGACGCCGACCCTTCGATGCTCCGACTGGCGGATGTCCAGTCTGGTTGTCACACTAGGCTGTCATGGAATATAGACACCCTCGCAAATCGAGTCAAACGGCAGCCGGCATCGATTTCTCCGTTGCGGTCGCCGACCGGGGCTACGCCTGGTGGTACATCGACGCCTGGAGCGACTGTGGGCAGCACGGCCTGACGATCATCGCCATGCTCGGCTGCGTCTTCTCCCCGTGGTATGCCGCCGCGCGTCGGCGAGGGCCGGTCGACCCGTTGCAGCACTCCGGTCTCAATGTGGCGCTCTACGGCGCCGGCGGTCATCGCTGGGCGCTGACCGAACGCGGCGCCGCCGACCTGCATCGCAGCCGGGACGCGCTCCGCATCGGGCCGAGTTCGATGGGCTGGGAGGGCGATGAACTCGTCGTGCGCATCGACGAGACCACCTCGCCCCTGCCCCGCCGCTTGCGCGGCGTCGTGCGTCTGCGTCCCGGCGCGTTCGCGGAGGTCACCTACACGCTGGATGCAAAGGGACGCCATCACTGGCGACCGATCGCGCCGCACTGCCGCGTCAGCGTCGAACTGGAACATCCGTCGCTGAAGTGGCAAGGCACCGGGTACCTCGATTGCAACGAAGGGCAGGCGCCACTCGAGGAAGACTTCCTGTCCTGGAACTGGTCGCGCGCCCACCGCGGCGCGGAGACGCTGATCTTCTACGACACCGTCTGGTCAGCGGCAGCCTCCACAGAGGCCTCGGGTCGACAACTCGCGCTTGCCATCGATGCGGACGGCTTCGCACGCCCGATCGAGGCGCCACCGCCGCAGGATCTGGCGCGCACGCCTTGGGGGATCCGCCGCGCCACGCGAGCCGATGCACACACGCACCCGCAGGTGCTCGCAACGCTCGAGGATGGGCCGTTCTATGCGCGCTCGCGCATCGCCGCAGACATCGCGGGCGAGCGAGTAGAAGGCTTCCACGAAAGCGTTTCGCTGCAACGCTTCGCCGCACGCTGGGTGCAATGCCTGTTGCCGGTCAGGCTGCCGCGACGCCCGCTCGCCCGCTAGGCTACTAGGCCGTTAGGCCTCTGGCGTACGATCGGCACGCTCGAGCCGCTCGAAGGCGGACAACGCGAGCGAGAACTCCCTCACGAGGAGACTCTCACCGACGAGCGCATCGCCGCGCACGCCATAGGTTGCATCGTGGGCGGTCACCGCATCGAGCAGAAAGCGCGCCTCGGGCAGCACCTCGAACGACCCCGCGGTGCGCGGCGCGGTGACCGACGCGGTGATCGCCTGCGCCAAGAGCAAAAGTTTGCGGCGCGCCGAGACCACTGCTCGGGAGGACACCGAATCGCCGCCGGCGCGGGCCACTTTTCGGCCGATCTCGGCGTACATCAGCCGCGCGGCATGGATCGCGGGACGACACTCGGCTGGCAATTCGGACACACCCACCGCGGCGCGCTCATAGAGCAGCTGCGCCTCCACCACGAGGCGGCTGACGATGCGCCCGAGATCGGGCTCGAACTGCGGATCAGCCAACCACTCCGCCGCATCGATGCCCGCCTCGCGCAGCCACTCGCGCGGCAGGTAGATGCGTCCGAGGCGCGCATCCTCGCCGACATCGCGCGCGATGTTCGAGAGCTGCATGCCGACGCCGAGGTCGGCGGCACGGGCGAGCGCAGCGGGTGAGCGCACACCCATCAGCAAGGACATCATCACCCCCACGGTGCCGGCGACGCGCATCCCGTAGGCGCGCAGCGCCGGGAGGTCTTCATAGACGCGCCCTTCCGCGTCCCAAGCGAAACCCTCGAGCAACGCCGCCGGCACCGCCTGCGGGATGTGGAAGCGCGCCACGACATCGGCGAGCGCCCGGTCGGCGGCGTTGTCGATCGGCTCACGACGGTAGGCGCGGTCCAGCCGGTCCTCGAGGCTGCGCAACGCCGCCCGCGGGTCGCCGCTCTGGTCGATGGCGTCATCCGCCTCACGGCAGAACGCATACAAAGACAGTGCCGGGCCGCGCACCCGCTCGGGCAGCAGCCGTGAAGCGGCATGGAAGGTACGCGAGCCGACGCGGATCGCCGCGTGGCAGGCCTCGAGGTCTGCGCGTGTGGCGAGCGGCTCGGGAGCCTCCGGCGGCATGGACCCGATGGCCATGCTAAGCACCTGCTCCCCAAGCCAGATCGAGCATCGCCACTTCACCGAAGGTGCAGCGACGGCGCAGCGCCTGCTCGATGATCGGCCACGAGGTCCAAGGCTGGCTGACGAGCGGCCACGGATCGCGGGACGACCAGGTGACATCCCGCGCGGCGATGAGATGCCGCAGGTTCTGCCGGAACGGTCCGTGCCCGAACATGGTGCGCTGCGTCTCCGTGAGGCAGGGGTAGAACTGCTGCATGAACCGATCGGGCTTGTAGGCCAGCGGCAGATCCGACGAGGGGTCGAGCAAGGCCTGCGCCAAGCCCACGGGTTCAACGAAATGCAGGCCGCTCGTGGCGCGCGGATTGCATTCGATCCCGGAGATGTCGCCCGCCGCATCCTCGATGAGATCGAACGAGATGAAACCGTCGAACCCGGTATGCCGCACCATCGTCGACACCCAGACTTGTACCGCTGGCGGCGTGTCGATGCGCTCGAAGCACACCGCCACCGTGCCTTGCATCACCGCGCCGCGATAGGTCACGGTGATGCGCGGCTCGCCGGCACGCGCGAGCGTGAAGGTGCTCAGCAAGCGCCCATCGCAGCGCCGTTGCACCACCGCGCGCTCGTCATAGCGCGGCAGCGCATCCCCCGGTGCCAGGAACCGCACACCGCGCCCGGAGCAGGAGAAGACCGGTTTGACCACCGTGGGCACTGCGGCGGCCAACTGGACCGCCTGGGGATCGTCGAGTCCGAAGGTCTCGGGCGCCGAAACACCAGCGGCGCGACAGACCTCGGTGAAGGACAGCTTGTCGTGCAACGCGAGCAAAGTCGGATGCGGCATCGCCGCAAGACGCACGCCTGCCGGCATCCGACCGTGCAGCAGCGAGACATGCAGGATCTCCTCGGACACCGGCAGGATCAGGCTGACGCCCTCGGCGACCGCCAGCGCGGTCAACTCACCGAGATAGGCCTCACGATCGATCACCGGCGAGGTGACCTGCACGCTGCGTGCGACTTGGCGCGATGCGCCGGTGAGGTGGCG
>CALGVD010000090.1 GCA_937920275.1 uncultured Pseudomonadota bacterium | reverse complement strand
CATCGACCGCCCGCGTGATGCTCGCTTCGCGCAGGAGGTGCAGGGTCGGATACGGCGATCGATTGGTCGAATTGCCGATGTCATCCGGCGCGGCGTCGGCGAACTGGTACCGCGGATGGAAGCTCGCGATCTGGATCTCGCCCTCGAGTCCCATCGTCTGCAGGGCCTCATCTGCGATGTCCAGGAAGTCGTTGAAATCCACGAAATCCTGCAGCACCCGCGGATGGATCAGCACGATCGTCTCGATCTGCTCGGGCGGTGCATCGACTAGGCGCTGCAACTCCGCCGCGAGGTCCTCCAGCAAGGCTTCGGGCGTCGCGGCCTCGCTCATCGCGTAGCGGATCGTCCCCTTGAGCGCCGGCGCCGGCGCGAAGGGGCAGAGCTTGAGCCCGATGACCACGCGCTCGACCCACGCGCGCGTCTCGACGATAGCGAGGCCCTCCTCAGGGGGCGTTCGCATCGCGCCGCTCGCCCGGCCGTCGTGCCGCCAACAGCAGAAGCCCCGCGAAGATACCGAGGTTCTTGATGAAGTTCTGCAGCTCATGCTGCGCGTTGCCGCCGGGATAGTCGTTCCAGAAGTCGTGCATGAAAAGGTTGATCAGCAGCGTCATCCCGGCGAGCAGAAACGCCGCAGTCCGAACGTGCCAGTTGGCGATCAGCGCCAGTCCGGCGCCGACCTGCAAGGGGATGGTTAGCAGCAGCAGCGGCATGGCGAGCGGCACGCCGTGGAGTTCCATGTAAGCCAATGTGTCCGCGAACCCAGATACTTTGAGCAGACCGGGGATCACGAAGTAAAGCCCCAAGAGCACACGACCCGCGACATCCATCGGTCGGCTGAGGGTGTCGAGCAAGGGGTTCAGCGGGTTGTTCATGGGGAGTCCTGGGTCGTGTCGGGCGTGGCTTGCAGCATGGCCAATTGCCAGTGTCGCATACCCCCACGCACCGCCCTAAGGCCGCTCGGCCGTCACGCCGCCCAGAACGAACCTGCCGACAGGTCCGCCTCTGGAAACAGGACGGAGCGCCTCAGTCGAGACGCACCACGTTCGGCGGCACCCAAGTTCCGTCGATGATCACCTGCTCCGCCCAGTACGCGCGGATGTAGAGCGAGAACATGCCTTCCGGCGCCGGCACCCAGTTGGTCTCCTTGCCCTTGCCCGGCGACGTCGCGCCGAAGTAGAGGGTCAGAGAACCGTCCCGGTTGTACTTCATGAACGACTTGCTCTTGGTGCCCAGAGAGTATCGCTTCAGCGAATTCGGGTGGAACACATGCTTGTCGTTGTAGACGGTGAGCGACCAGAAGCCCTTCACAGGCGGCTCCTGGCCCTTCGCGAACGTCACGGAGTAGTTGTACTTGCCTTCCATCTGGCGACCCTCGCTGTCGAGGTCACGGTAGATGTACTTCGTCTCCGACGGACGGTTGTCGTACATGTTGGACTTCGCCGTCGCCGTGCGATTGAGGTAATCGGTTCCCCACTGCGCGTTGTTGACCGGCGAATTCCAGCCGTTGCCCGCAGGCAGGCCGTTGTGTTCCCAGCGGAAGAACGGGTCGATGGTGTCCTTGTCGGCCTCGACGAAAGCGTCGATCAGCGCCTGCTTCGCCTCCGGATCCTTGTCGGCCGCTTGCCAGACCGATGAGATCCAGGCGTACAAGGCTTCCTCGCCCGGGAGCGGCGGCACTTGCGCCATGACGGCCGGGAGCTGCTCGTAGAACTTTTCAGGCTGGACCCACTTCGTCTCGCCGACGACGCCGGGCGGCGTCGGCCAGGACGGCAACGTGCTCCAGTCACGGACCTTCATCTTTCCGTCGAACTGGCTGAGCGGGTAGAACGAGATCTGGTTGATGAGCGGCTGGACCGCCTTCGTGTCCGCCGCGCTGTCCGCTTTGAACACGCGCGGGATGGAGAACGCGAGTTCGGTGGATGATCGGACGACCGCCGTGATTCCGGCCGGGACTTCGCCCTTCCAGCCGGGACCGACCATCATGTAAAAGCCGGGCTTCGTTCCATAGGGCTTGCCGATCTCGGCGAACTGATCGGTGCGGGCATCGTAGAGGGCGTAGATCCAGAACCGGTCGCCGAAGTCGGGGACCTGGAACACGACAGGCTCCTTGTCGAGCGCGTAATAGCCGGCACCGTAGACGACATCCTGATTGGGGCAGGTCACGAACGTTTGAGCGGGATCCACGTAGTCCGTCAGCATGGCGGCTGAATTCACCGGCGCCATCGGCACTGCACCGCCGTTGAGACCAGGGCGGTTACCGTTCAGACCGGAGAGGTATGCGAATCCCGCGCGACGGTTGTGCGAGTTCACCATCGCGTAGCCCCAGACGTAGGCCATCCGACCAACCGTCTGTACATACGCTCTGGTCATCTTGGTGCCCGGGGGCGGTAGCGGCACCTCGGCTGGGGTCGTCGGCAGGGGAACCTGCTGCGCTTGGACACTGGCCACCGACAGGGCCGCCATCAAGGTTGTGGCCGTAACACGCGCGATCAAAGTCATGGTTCCTGTCTCCTGAGGCGTTCCCAGTCATTCGGGACCGGAAGATTTATGAGCGACGGTAATGTATGAGAAACGATAATAGTGGTTGTCCATACCGCCTAGTTGAGCCTTGGTTCAATATTCAATAAAGGGGACGTCGGGCGATCGGGACTGGGGACATTGCGTGAGTATTCCTGCCCTCTTTGCCTCATGCGCTCGCTTTATGTGGTTTGTACATTGACTCTATCACGCGGACGCGTAAGGTACCCGCATGTGCCCGATCTGCGATGTCAACGGCGTCTCCCGACGCGGCTTCCTCGCCTTGGCGTCGGCCGGCATCGCCTCAGGCCTTTTTGCCGCATCCAATGCCGCCTGGGCCGCCAGTGACGGCGCGCCCACCAACCTGACTGCCGACCAGGCCCTGGCCCGGCTCATGACCGGCAACGAGCGGTACACCAAGGCACCGGATGTCTGTGCCAACAACCTGATCCGTCAGCGCGACGAGGTGGCCAAGCATCAGGCACCCTGGGCCACCATCCTGTCATGTGCCGACAGTCGCGTCCCCCCTGAGTTGCTGTTCGGCGGGGGTGAGCTGTTCGTCGCCCGCAATGCCGGCAACATGGTCGATACCGCCACCATGGGCACCATCGAGTACGGCTCTGCCGTGCTGGGTGTACCACTGATCGTGGTGCTCGGCCACGAGCGCTGTGGTGCGGTGGCCGCTGCAGTCGACACGTTCGAGAAGCAGGCCGAGTTTCCCGGCTCGATCGGGCCCATGGTCGGTGCGATCGTGCCCGCGGTGCAGGCCGCCAAGGGCAAGCCTGGCGACCTGCTGGACAACGCCGTGCGGGAGAGTGCCAGCGTTAGCGCACGGCACCTTGCAACCGGAAGTCCCTTGATCGCCGATCTGGTCACTAAGGGCAAGGTCAAAGTGGTGGCGGCTTGCTACGACCTAGATAACGGCAAGGTCGAGTGGCTGGCCTGATCACGGCCGCACCTGAACCCTTGGGACCCTCCCTACCCGACCGGTTCACCGGGATCGGGGACGCCGAGTCACTCACACTCGATCGTCGCGGGGAACGGAACGCCGCGTGACTTCCGCCGAAGCGCCTACCGTCGTGCCGCGAGCAGCAGCAGTCCGGCGAAGATGCCGAGGTTCTTGATGAAGTTCTGCAGCTCATGCTGCGCGTTGCCGCCGGGATACTCGTTCCAGAAATCGTGCATGAAAAGGTTGATCAGCAGGGTCAACCCGGCGAGCAGAAACGCCGCAGTCCGGACCTGCCGGTCGAAGATGAGCGCCAGTCCGGCGCCGACCTGCAGGGGGATGGTGAGCAGCAGCAAAGGCATGGCGAGCGGCACGCCGTGGAGTTTCATGTAAGCCAATGTGCCCGCGAACCCGGACACTTTGAGCAGACCGGGGATCACGAAGTAGAGCCCCAAGAGCACACGACCCGCGACATCCATCGGTCGGCTGAGGGTGTCGAGCAAGGGGTTCAGCGGGTTGTTCATGGGGAGTCCTGGGTCGTGTCGGGCGTGGCTTGCAGCATGGCCAATTGCCAGTGTCGCATACCCCCACGCACCGCCCTAAGGCCGCTCGGCCGTGACCCCGACCCGCTCGCCGCTCTCGTCGACCTCGCCCGCGAGATCAATCGGTTGGCAGCAGACCTGACAGTCCTCTGCTGACGCCGCTTGAAAGGCGAGCGTCTGCATCAAGACCACGGCAAGCAAACCG
>CALGVD010000089.1 GCA_937920275.1 uncultured Pseudomonadota bacterium | reverse complement strand
CGCCCGACGCCACAACAGCGGCCGGCGGTGCAGCAGCGTCCGACCCCGCAGCAGCGGCCGGCGGTGGAGCGTCCGACGGCGCGTCCGGAGTCGCGTCCGACGCCCCGCCAGGAGTCGCGTCCGACGCCCCGCACCGAGTCGCGTCCGACCCCGCAGCAGCGCCCGGCCGCCGAGCGCACGCCGCGTAACACCGGTACACGCGAGGGCGGTCGGCAGCGCGAAGGTCGGTAGCCCACGGCGCCTCGCGTTGCGGGCGCCGGCGGCGTAGTATCGTCCGTTGATGGACCATCGTCAGCGGGACAGACCAAGCGCTCCGCGGCGGGTGGGTGGCCGTTTTCTGCGGCTTCTTGCGCTGGGGCTGGTGGCATCGGCGAGCCTCTCCGGCTGCGCCGCGCTGCCGTCGCTGGAGGATCGCCCGGTGTCGACGCCGCTTGCCGCGCCTGCTTCCTCTGCGTTGGTCGACGCGGTACGGACCTTGCGCACTGGTCAGGCCGCGACGCTCAACGGCGTCCACACGCTCGGCGATGGCACGGATGCCTTCGCGGCGCGGATCGCGTTGATCGATGCAGCGACACGCAGCCTCGACCTGCAGTACTACATCTGGCACGACGACCTCACCGGCGGGCTGCTACTCGATGCGTTGCGTCGCGCCGCCGATCGTGGTGTGCGCGTGCGCTTGCTGCTCGACGACAACAACACCTCAGGGATGGACGGTTTGCTCGCTGCGCTAGACGAGCATCCGTCCGTCGAACTGCGGCTCTTCAACCCGTTCATGCAGCGCAAGCTGCGCGTCGCCGGATATCTATCGGATTTCAGTCGTCTCAATAGGCGCATGCACAACAAGGCCTTGATCGCGGACGGTGTCGCCTGCGTCGTCGGGGGCCGCAACATCGGCGACGAGTATTTCGATGCCGGCGCTGCCACCGGGTTCATCGATCTCGATGTGGTCGTCATCGGGCCGGTGGTCGACGAGGTCATCGCCTCGTTCCAGTCCTTCTGGGACAGCGATTCGAGCCATCCCGCAGATCGTGTGATCAAGCCGCCGACCGAGGACGACCGTGGACGCCTGCGGTCCCTGGGTGAGTCGGTTCGGCAACGGCCGGAAGCCGCCCGCTACACCGCCGCGGTGCGCGACTCGCGTCTGCTCGCAGACTATGCAGCGGGGCGCTTGGCGCTCGAGTGGGCCCCTGCTCGGTTGGTCGCCGACGAGCCGGGCAAGGGTCTGGGGAACGCAAGTCCAGCGGATCTGCTGGTGGGGCGACTCCGTCGCAGCGTCGACGGTGATGTGAACGAAGAGCTGTTGCTGGTATCGCCGTATTTCGTGCCGGGCAAGGCCGGGCTCGAGGCCTTGCTCAAGATCGCGGCGCGCGGTGTGCGGGTGCGCGTGCTGACCAATTCGCTCGAAGCGACCGATGTCGGGGCGGTGCACGCCGGTTACACGCGCTATCGCAAGGCCTTGTTGAAGGGTGGTGTGCAGATCTACGAGCTGCGCCGGGAGAGCGGCGCGAGGCCGTCCATCCTGCGCGCGACGGACGGCAGCTCGGCCGGCAGTTCAGGCGCGAGCCTGCACGCCAAGACCTTCGCCGTGGACCGCGAGCGCATCTTCGTCGGTTCGTTCAACTTCGACCCGAGGTCCGCGATCTACAACACCGAACTCGGTCTCGTGATCCGTTCGCCGCGCATGGCGGCCGAGCTGTCCGATCTGTTCGACACGCAGGTTCCGGCCTTGGCCTATGAGGTTCGCCTCGATGAAGGCGGGCATCTTGAATGGGTCGAGCGTGAAGGCGACGCGACGCGCGTGCTGCGTCGCGAACCGGGCCGTACCGCGCTCCGTTCGATCGGGCTCGGCGTGTTGTCGATCCTGCCGATCGAGAAGCTGTTGTAAAATTCGCTCGGGAGCCGGGCTGCCCGGCCCTACCACGGCGCCCCATTTTGCTTTTTAAAAGTGCGCTAAGACGCGAAACGCACTAAAATAGTGCATAAAGACACCGGGAAGTGACGCGATCCACAGGCTAATCGCCTGTATTCTCTATATCTCGGTGCATCGGCACGCCCGTTGCATCATACTGGCATCGTTTTCCCAACCGGCAGATGAATGGAGCCAACATGAGCACCGCCAACGACGTCATCAAGATGATCCAGGACCGTGAAGTGAAGTGGGCCGACCTGCGCTTCACCGACACGCGCGGCAAGGAGCAGCATGTGACGATCCCCGCCAAGACGGTGGACGAGGGTCTGTTCCGCGACGGCAAGATGTTCGACGGTTCCTCGATCGCTGGTTGGAAGGGCATCAACGAGTCGGACATGATCCTCATGCTCGACCCGAGCACGGCGATCCTCGATCCTTTCTTTGAAGATTCGACGGTCAACATCCGTTGCGACATCATCGAACCGGCCACCATGCAGGGCTACGAGCGCGACCCGCGTTCGCTCGGCAAGCGCGCCGAGGCCTATCTCAAGAGCACCGGCATCGCCGATGGCGCGTTGTTCGGCCCCGAGAACGAGTTCTTCATCTTCGACAGCGTCCGTTGGAAGAACGAGATGCATGGGTCGTCCTACGAGATCGACTCGGTGCAGGGCGCCTGGAACAGCAACACCCAGTACCCCGAGGGCAACAAGGGTCATCGTCCGGGCGTGAAGGGCGGATACTTCCCTGTCCCGCCGGTCGATGCCTTCCAGGACATCCGCAACGCGATGTGCTCGGCCTGTGAAGAGTTGGGCCTCGTCGTCGAGGTGCACCACCACGAGGTCGCCACCGGCGGCCAGTGCGAGATCGGCATCGGTGCGGGCGGCCTCGTGAAGAAGGCCGACGAAGTGCAGATCCTCAAGTACGCCGTGCACAACGTCGCGCACGGCTACGGCAAGACGGCGACCTTCATGCCGAAGCCGCTGGTGGGCGACAACGGTTCGGGCATGCATGTCCACCAGTCGCTGCAGAAGGACGGCAAGGCGCTCTTCGCCGGCGACAAGTACGGCGGCCTCTCCGAGACGGCGCTGTACTACATCGGCGGCATCATCAAGCACGCCAAGGCGCTCAATGCCTTCACCAACGCCGGCACCAACAGCTACAAGCGCCTGGTGCCGGGCTTCGAGGCGCCGGTGATGCTCGCCTACTCGGCGCGTAACCGTTCCGCCTCGATCCGTATCCCCTGGGTCGCGAACCCGAAGGCGCGCCGCATCGAAGTGCGCTTCCCCGATTCGTCGGCGAACCCGTACTTCGCGTTCGCGGCGATGATGATGGCCGGCCTCGACGGCATCCAGAACAAGATCCACCCGGGCGACCCGGCGGACAAGGACCTCTACGACCTCGAGCCCGAGGAGGCGAAGCACATCCCGACGGTGTGCCACTCGCTCGACATGGCGCTCGAGCACCTCGACAAGGACCGCGAGTTCCTGACCCGCGGCGGCGTATTCACCAACGATGTGATCGACGCCTACCTGAACCTGAAGCTGCAGGAAGTCACTCGTTTCCGGATGAGCACCCATCCGATCGAGCTCGACCTCTACTACAGCTGCTGACGGCAGGGAGCCGCCTCCATCATGGCGGTCGAGCGCCTGTTCGCGACCTTCGCCGCGCACCACGATCCGTCGGATCTGCTGGATGCGCTGGCGACGGGTGTCGTGCTGCTCGATGCGGCAGATGGCGTGATCCACGCCAATGTCGCGGCGCAGGGGCTGCTCGGCGTCGGGCTGAACCAGGCGCGTGGGCGGTCCTTCCTCGATCTCTTCGTCGAGCACGCACCGTTGCAGGCCCTGCTGCAGCGTGCACGCGAACGCGGTGAGGTCTTCGCCGAGCGGGAGCTTGCGTTGCGGCCGCTCTCTGCGCCGCGCGAGGCGCGCGTCATTGATGTCACCGTGACGCCGATCGAGGACCACGGCGGCGCGCGACGATTGCTGCTCGAGATGGTCGATGCCGTGCCGCGGAACCGCATCAACCGCGAGAACGAACTGCGTGCGCGGCTCGAGGGCAGCCGCATGATGACCCGTCAGCTTGCCCACGAGATCAAGAACCCGCTGGGGGGGCTGCGCGGCGCCGCTCAGTTGCTCGAACGGCAGTTACCGGATGCGGCGCTGCGTGAGTACACCGGTGTGATCATCAATGAAGCCGACCGGCTCACCGCCTTGGTCGACAGCATGACCGGGCCGACGCGGGTGCCGCACAAGACGCCGTTGAACGTCCACGAGATCTGCGAGCATGTCTTCCGGCTGCTCGAGGCCGAGGCGAAGCCCGGCGTCGGTCTCGAACGAGACTACGATCCCAGCGTCCCCGACGGCTGCTTCGACCGGAACCAATTGGTGCAGGCGTTGTTGAACCTCGCTCGCAACGCGCTGCAAGCGGTCGATGGTCATGGCCGGATCGTGCTGCGTACCCGCGCAGTGGCGAACGCCCACATCGGCCCGGTCCGGCATCGCCTCGCGGTACGGATCGAGGTGGTCGATGATGGCCCGGGCGTGCCGCCCGAGATCCGCAGCAGCCTCTTCTATCCGCTCGTCACCGGCCGTGCCAATGGCACAGGGCTCGGCTTGGCGGTCGCGCAGGAGATCGTCACGCGCAACGGCGGCCTCATCGAATTCGACAGCGAACCGGGCCGTACCGTGTTCAGCGTCCTGCTGCCGCTCGGCGGCCCCTCCGGTGTCGTCGCAGCCGGCGTCGAGACCCCACCCGTGGCGCTCGCGTGAGCACGCCGCCGCTTCGGGTCTGGCTGGTCGACGACGATGCCTCGATCCGTTGGGTGCTCGAGCGCGCGCTGAAGGGCGGCGGGATGTCGCCGCGGATCTTCGAATCCGCCGAATCCGCGCTTGAGGCCTTGCGCAGCGACGCGCCGGATGTGCTGGTCACCGACATCCGCATGCCGGGACAATCCGGTCTGGAATTGCTGCGGCGCATCCACGGTACGCGCCCACAGCTGCCGATCATCGTCATGACCGCGCACGCTGACCTCGACAATGCGGTCGCCGCCTACGAAGGCGGTGCGTTCGAGTATCTGCCCAAGCCTTTCGATATCGACCAGGTCGTCGATCTGGTGCGTCGTGCGGCGCAGAGCGTACGGCGCGCGGATGCGGTGACGATCAGCGACGGTCGCACCCCGGACCTGCTCGGCAAAGCGCCCGCGATGCAGCAGGTGTTCCGCGCGATCGGCCGACTGTCGCGTTCGGCTGCGACGGTGTTGATCACCGGCGAGTCGGGCACCGGCAAGGAACTGGTCGCACGGGCGCTGCACGACCATAGCCCACGCGCAGCACGACCGTTCATCGCGCTCAACACCTCGGCGATTCCCTCGGAGTTGCTGGAGTCGGAGCTCTTCGGCCACGAGAAGGGCTCCTTCACCGGCGCCGATGCACAACGGCGAGGTCGCTTCGAGCAAGCGGATGGCGGCACGCTGTTCCTCGATGAGATCGGCGACATGCCGACGGCGCTGCAGACACGGCTGCTGCGGGTGCTGGCCGAGGGCGAGTTCTACCGCGTCGGCGGACAGACACCGATGCGCGTCGATGTCCGGGTGATCGCGGCCACCCATCAGAACCTTGAAGACCGGGTGGCGCGCGGACTCTTCCGGGAAGACCTGTTCCATCGTCTGAACGTCATCCGCATGACGCTGCCTCCGCTGCGGGCGAGACGCGAGGATGTCGGTGACCTGCTCGGCCACTATCTGCGGATCGCGGCGACCGAGCTCGGCGTGGAGGTCAAGACGATCGCCCCGGAAGCCCGCGCCGCGCTCGAGGCTTATGCGTGGCCGGGCAATGTCCGCGAACTCGTCAATCTTTGCCGGCGCCTCACCGTGCTGGCGCCCGGCTCCGAGGTCCGCGCCGAGGACCTGCCCGCCGAGATCGCAGGTGCTGCGGCAGGCGCCGCTGCCAATCCGGAGGATTGGTCGGCGATGCTCGCACGGTGGGCGGAAGGGGAGGCGCAGCGCAGCGACGCGCCGCCGCTGCTCGACACGGCCGCACCGGAGTTCGAGCGTGCCCTCATCCGCGTCGCGCTCAAGCACACCGGCGGCCACCGTCAGGATGCCGCCAAACTCCTCGGCTGGGGCCGGAACACCCTGACCCGCAAGCTCAAAGAATTAGGGATGGAAGAGACTGAGGCGACCGACGAGGGTGCGCCGAGCGACGCCGCCGCATGACCGCCATCAGCCGTCGACAAGCCCTCGCGTTGGCGCTCGGTGCCGGTGCGTTCGCCGCGACGACAGCCCATGGCGCTGCGGTCGCCTTGACCGTTGCACCGCGCGTCGCCGGGCCGATCCTCCTCAACTACAACGAGAATCCGCTCGGGCCGGGACCGAAGGCGCGGGCCGCGATCGCTGCGTCCATCGATCGGGGCAGTCGATATGTCGGTGTCGAAGGCGATCGCTTGATCGCGGCGATCGCCGCCCACGAAGCGGTCGTTCCGGAGCGCATCGCGCTCGGGTCCGGATCCGGGGAACTGCTGAACATGCTGGCGCTCGGCTGGGCGACCCGCGGAGCCGTCACCTGCGCATGGCCGACATTCGGTCAGTTGATGTCGTTTGCGGGCGAGGTCGGGGCGACGGTGCGACGGGTGCCGCTCGACGCGCAGTTGCGTCACGACGCCACCGCGATCGATGAAGCGTCCCCTGCGGGTACCGGGTTGGTCTATCTCTGCAATCCGAACAACCCGACCGGTACGGTGCTGCCCGGAGCGTCGATGCGTGAACTGTGTCTCAGGCTCGCGAGCCGTACTCTGGTGGTGGTCGATGAGGCGTACATGGACTTCGTGGAGCCCGGTGCGACCGAGAGCATGGTCGACCTTGCGCGGGGCGATGCTGATGTCATCGTGCTGCGCACCTTCTCGAAGCTCCATGGGCTCGCAGGCCTACGGGTGGGGTATGCCATCGGCCGACCCGACACCATCGCCCGATTACGATCGCTCGAGATGGCAAGCCCGAACCTGCCGGGCATCGCTGCAGCGACGGCAAGTCTCGGTGATGTCGAGTTCATCGAGCACTCGCGCTCGACCCTGATGGCGGACCGCTGTCGCGTCACCGCCGCTTGTCGCGAGCTCGACATGGCGTGCAGCGATTCGCATGGCAACTTCGTGTTCGTGCGTACGGGGCTGTCGGCGACGGAGTTCCGCGACCGCATGCGCAGCTTCGGCATCGAGGTCGGTCGTCCCTTCCCGCCGTTGAATGATTGGAGCCGTATCTCCCTCGGTCGCCCCGAGGAGAACACCGCGCTGATCGAGGCGTTGAGGGTGTTGCGGTCGGGTCGTTCGGTCCGTACGGCCTGATCAGGCCTGCCGTCCCATCAAAGAGCGATAGAGCGACAGATACTGCAGGGCGGCAGCGGGCCAACCATGATCGCGTGACATCGCTTCCTGCTGCATCGCAAGATGGCGCAGCGGGTCGCGCAGCGTGAGCATTGCGTGCCGTGCGGTCGCCGCGAGCGCAGCCGGTTCTGCAGCGTCGAACAAGAAACCGACCCGATCGTCGACGGTGTCGGCGAGCCCGCCGACGCGGCGCACCAAGGGCAGGGTGCCGTAGCGCATGCCGTAGAGCTGCGTGAGCCCGCAGGGCTCGAAGCGTGAGGGCACGAGGATCAGGTCGGCGCCGGCGATCACGCGGTGCGCGAGCGTCTCATCGTAACCGAGGTGCACGCCGACGCGACCCGGATGCGCGGCGGCGGCTTCGACGAACGCTCGTTCGAGCGCTGCGTCGCCGCTGCCCAGGATCGCGAATTGCGCCCCCTCGGCCAGCAGCTCAGGCAAGGCTGCCAGCGCGAGGTCGAGGCCCTTCTGTTCCGACAAGCGGCTCACGACTCCGATGACCGGGGCCGCAGCGTCCGTCGTCAGGCCGAACTCGCGCTGCAGCGCGGCCTTGCAGACCGCCTTGCCGGTCAGGTCCTGCGCTCCGTAGCGCGCGGGCAGTGCGGGGTCGTTGGCAGGGTCCCAGTGACCGTAATCGACGCCGTTCAGGATGCCGGAGAGATCTGCGGCACGGGCGCTGAGCACGCCCTCGACGCCGCAGCCGAATTCCGGCGTCGTGATCTCGCGCGCATAGGTCGGGCTCACGGTGGTGAGGCGGTCGGCATGCACCAACCCCCCCTTCATGAACGACAGCTGTCCGTGGAACTCGAGGCCGTCCGGTCGCATGACGCGCTGTGGCAGGCCGAGCAGTCCGAAATCGTCCTGGGCGAAGAGACCTTGATAGGCGAGGTTGTGGATGGTGAAGACCGACCGCGCGTGCGCGCCGGGGTTCATCCGCAGGTAGCTGCAGCCGAGGGCGGCATGCCAGTCATGGGCGTGCAGGATGTCCGGACGCCATGCCGGATCGAGGTCCCCTGCGGCGAGATGGGCCGCAGCCCAGCCGAGCAATGCAAATCTTTGGAGGTTGTCGGCCCAAGGTCTGCCGTCGGGTCCTTGATAGGGACCGCCGTTGCGCGCATAGAGCCAGGGCGCATCGAGCACATAAGCCTGTACATCGCAGCCCTTGACGCCGTCTTTGAAGCGACCGAGACGCAGCGTGATGCGCGCCGCACCGAACACGGGGCCGCCCTCGAAGATCTTGCGGGGCCGCGATACCGCATCGAGTATCGCCGGCAGCCCGGGCAGCAGCAGCCTGACATCGGCGCCGGCGGCGGCGAGCGCCGGTGGCAGCGCGCCGACGACATCGGCGAGTCCGCCGGTCTTGACGAGCGGGAAGATCTCGGCGGCAGCGTGCAGCACGCGCAGCGGCGGGGCGGATGTCGTCGTCATGGTCTTACTGGAAGGCTGCGGGTCCGGGGGCGGGCGTCAGACGCCGAGGCGCTGCAACATCTCGCGGGTCACCAGTGTAATGCCGGTCTCGCTGCAGAGGAACCGCGCTGCGTCATGCGCCGGGTCCTCACCGATGACCATGCCGTCGGGGATGATGCAGCCGCGGTCGACGACCGCCCGCGTGATGCGTGCGCCGCGACCGACCTGCACGTTCGGCAGCAGCACGCTCAGGTGCACATGCGAGTAGGAGTGCACACGCACCCCGGAGAACATCAGCGAACGCTCGACATGGCCGGAGACGATGCATCCGCCGGACACCAGCGATTCGATGGCGATGCCACGGCGTTCGCCCATGTTGTGCACGAACTTGGCGGGCGGCAACTGCGGTTGGTAGGTCCAGATCGGCCAGCGGTCGTCGTAGAGGTTCAGCTGCGGGTCGGTGGCGGTGAGGTCGATGTTGGCGTCCCAGTAGGCATCGATGGTCCCGACATCCCGCCAGTAGGGTGCCTCGCCGTCGCGCGTGCCGACCGCGCTGTCCTCGAAGCGGTGTGCGTACGCCTGTCCGTCGCGCACGGCGCGCGGGATGATGTCCTTACCGAAATCATGGCTCGACTGCGGGTCTGCGGCATCACGCGCAAGTTCGCGCAGCAGGTAGTCGGTGTTGAAGATATAGACGCCCATGCTGGCGAGTGCGCGGTCGGGCTTGCCGGGGATGGCCGGCGGATCCTGTGGCTTCTCGACGAAGTGGGTGATGAGATCGTCCGCATCGACCGCCATCACACCGAATGCGGTGGCGTCCTGGCGCGCCACTTCGATGCAGGCGACGGTGACCTCGCGGCCGTGCTCGACATGATCGGCGAGCGCGAGGGCGTAGTTCATCTTGTAGATGTGGTCACCGGCCAGGATGATGATGTACTTGCTGCGGAAACTCTTGACGATGTCGTGGTTCTGGTGCACGGCATCGGCGGTGCCTTGGTACCAGTTGGCCTCATCGAGGCGCTGCTGGGCGGGCATCACATCGACGAACTCGTTGAGCTCACCCTTGAGGTAGCCCCAACCGCGCTGGATGTGGCGCATGAGGCTGTGGCTCTTGTACTGGGTCAGTACGCCGATGCGGCGGATGCCGGAGTTGAGGCAGTTGGAGAGCGCAAAATCGATGATGCGGAACTTGCCGCCGAAATAGACCGCTGGCTTGGCGCGACGGTCGGTGAGGTTCATCAGCCGACTGCCCCGACCACCCGCCAAGACGAGCGCCACCGCACGGTTCGGCAGATCCAGGCTGGTGGCGATCCGATTGGAGATCACGGCGCTGCTCCGGGCGGTCGCAAAGACCGATCCCAAGTATGATAGACCTGCTCTGCGCCGCGTTACCCAGCTTATTTGACCTGTACTTACCCGCCGATGACCCCACCCCCCCATCCGACCCGATCTACCGGGGGCGAACCGTCGCCCGATCTCGATTCGCGCCTGCTCGATGAGGTCGGTGTCGCGCCGGCTGACGCGACCCGTCACGATCTGCTGGTGGCGGCCGCTTTGGCGGCCCGTCAGAGACTGTCCCGGCGCTGGGTCGCCACCCAGTCCCAGGAACGAGCCGACAAGGTCCGGCGGGTCTATTACCTCTCGATGGAGTTCCTGATCGGGCGGAGCCTGACCAACGCCCTCGATGCCTTGGATCTCGCTGAACCCGTCGTCAACGAGCTGCGCTCCCACGCGCAGCGTCTCGAGGACATCGTCGAGGAAGAGGCGGACCCAGGGCTGGGCAACGGCGGTCTCGGCCGTCTGGCCGCGTGTTTCCTCGATTCCATGGCCACGCTGGGCCTGCCCTCCATGGGCTATGGCATCCGCTACGAACACGGCATGTTCGCGCAGGTCATCCGGGACGGGCGACAGCTCGAATACCCCGATCCGTGGCTCGCCGATGGCATCCCATGGGAGTTCGCCCGTCCGTCGGTGAGCTGGCAGGTCGGGTTCGGTGGACGGGTCGAGCACGACGGGCGCAGAGCGCATTGGCGGCCGGCGGGCGAGGTGCTGGCGCGGGCACACGACCTCGTGGTGCCGGGGCATGGCACGGACCATGTGAGCACGCTCCGGTTGTGGCGTGCTGCCGCGCCCGACCAGATCGACCTCGCCGCCTTCAACAGCGGGGATTACGCGCGCGCTGCGGGCGTCAAGAACGAGTACGAGAACATCTCCTGGGTGCTGTACCCGAACGACAGCACGCCCGCCGGTCGCGAGCTGCGGCTGCGGCAGGAGTATTTCTTCGTCTCGGCATCCCTGCAGGACATCCTCGCCCGACATCTTGCCGAGCACGGCAAGCTCTCGGACCTCGCGGCGCATGTCGCGATCCACCTCAATGATACGCACCCCGCGATCGGGGTCGCTGAACTCATGCGCCTGCTGTGCGACGGGCACGGTTTCGTCTGGGCCGACGCTTGGCACATCACCCGACAGGTCTTCTCCTACACCAACCACACCCTGATGCCCGAGGCGCTCGAGACTTGGCCGGTGTCGCTCGTGCAGCATGTGTTGCCGCGGCACATGGAGATCATCTACCGCATCAACCAGGAACTGCTGGACCATGCCGCCGAGCGCTTCCCGGACGATCCGGGGATGATCGGGCGTCTCTCATTGATCGACGAGCATGGCGAGCGTCGCGTACGCATGGCGCACCTCTCGATCGTGGGCAGCCATACGGTCAACGGCGTGTCGGCGCTGCATTCCGGACTGCTGGTGCAGACCATCTTCCGCGACTTCGCGCGGTTATGGCCCGACCGTTTCACCAACATCACCAACGGCGTGACGCCGCGGCGCTGGCTCGCCCAGGCGAACCGAGGCCTTGCCGGACTGCTCGACGATTCTTTGGGGCAGGGTTGGCGGGCCGATCTCGACCGGCTCGTAGAGCTGCGGGGGCGCATCACCGATGCGGTTTTCCGCGACGCGTTCCACAGCGTGAAGCAGGCCAACAAGCTGCGGCTCGCCGCTTACATCCAGCGCAGCACCGGCATCAAGGTCGATCCGACGAGCCTGTTCGATGTGCAGGTCAAGCGGATACACGAATACAAGCGCCAACTGCTGAACATCATGCATGTGGTCAGTCGTTGGCAGGCGATCATCGCGGATCCGTCCGCCGACTGGGTGCCGCGTACCGTCGTGTTCGCCGGCAAGGCGGCCTCCTCTTATTCAGCCGCCAAGGCGATCATCCACCTCATCCATGATGTCGCGCGCACCATCAACGATGACCCCCGCACCGGCGGTCGCCTCAAAGTGGTGTTCCTGCCGAACTATGCCGTGTCGGTGGCGGAGCAGGTGATGCCCGGGGCCGATCTCTCCGAGCAGATCTCCACGGCGGGCACCGAAGCCTCGGGTACCGGCAACATGAAGCTCGCGCTCAACGGTGCGCTCACCATCGGCACCGACGACGGTGCCAACATCGAGATCCGCCAACAGGTCGGTGATGAGCACATCTTCATCTTCGGGCTGCGGACACCGCAGGTCGCGGCGCTGCGCAATGCCGGCTACGATCCCATGAAGAGATACGCCGATGATGCGACCCTGCGCGCAGCGCTCGACGCCATCGCAGGCGGCGCATTCTCGCCGCAGGATCCGGCGCGCCATCAAGGTCTCGTGAACGCTCTGCTCTGGGGCGGCGATCACTACCTGCTGCTCGCGGACTTCCCCGAGTATCTTGCGGCGCAAGCCTTGGTGGATGCGCGATACCGCAACCGTGAGGCTTGGGTGCAGAGCGCCATCGCCAATGTCGCCGGGATGGGCGCGTTCTCCTCCGACCGAAGCATCCGCGAGTACGCCGAACGCATCTGGCAGGTGCCGTCGCAGCGATGAGCGTCTCCGCAGAAGACCTGCGGGCATTGGGTGAGGCGCGCCATCCCGACCCGTTCGCCGTGCTCGGGCCTCATCGCCGCGCCGACGGGAACACTGCACTACGGGTGTTCATGCCGGGTGCCGCCGCGATCGCCGCGGTGTCGGCGGTCGATGCCGGGGGTGACGAGACCGGAACCGGACGGCAGTTCGCCGAACTGCAGCGCGCTGATGACAGCGATCTGTTCGAGGGCGTGATCCCCGGCGAGTGCGCTGAGGCCTATCTGCTCCAGGTGCGATGGCAGGCGGGCGGGGTCACGCTGCTCGAAGACCCTTACCGGTTCCCGCCGTTGCTCGGCGAGACGGATCTCTGGTTGCTCGCCGAGGGGACGCATCGTCGCCCCTGGCAGGCGTTGGGCGCCCATCCGGTCGTGGTGCAGGGCGTGGCGGGTACGCGCTTTGCGGTCTGGGCGCCGAATGCCACCCGTGTGAGCGTGGTCGGCGATTTCAATCATTGGGATGGCCGGCGCTTCCCGATGCGTCTGAGGCGGGACTGCGGTGTCTGGGAGATATTTTTGCCGGAGGTCGCAGCGGGCGAGCGGTACAAGTTCGAGCTGCGCAGCGGTGACGGGTCGGTGTTGCCGCAGAAGGCGGATCCCTATGCGCAGCAGGCCGAACTGCGCCCGGCGACGGCGAGCATCGTCGCGGCACCGCTGGAGGGCCGCCCTGGACGCGGCGCCATAACCGGCCTGCCTCGTGCCACCGTGCACGGCACGCCGCTGAGCATCTACGAAGTGCACGCAGGGTCTTGGCGCAGGCACGATGATGCCGCGCAGCCGTTCCTGTCCTGGGACGAACTGGCCGACTCGTTGCTGCCCTATGTCGCCGACCTCGGGTTCACGCACCTCGAACTCTTACCGGTGACCGAACATCCGTTCGATGGCTCGTGGGGCTATCAACCCATCGGTCTTTACGCGCCGACCGCGCGTCATGGCGATCCGGCGGCATTACGCCGCTTCGTGGCGCGGGCCCACGCGATGGGGCTGGGTGTGCTGCTCGACTGGGTGCCGGCGCATTTCCCCGCTGACGCGCACGGGCTCGCCCGTTTCGATGGCAGCGCGCTCTACGAGCATGAGGACCCGCGCGAGGGCTACCACCCGGACTGGAATACGCTGATCTACAACCTCGGTCGTCGTGAGGTGCGGAATTTCCTGATCGGTAGCGCACTTCATTGGCTGGGTTCATTCGGCTTCGACGGATTGCGGATCGATGCGGTGGCCTCGATGCTCTACCGCGACTACAGCCGCAAGCCGGGGCAATGGTCGCCGAACGTGCATGGTGGCCGCGAGAATCTGGAGGCCATCGCCTTCCTGCGCGAGCTCAACGCAGTCATCGCGGTCGAACACCCGCACGCGCTGCTCATCGCCGAGGAGTCGACCGCGTTTCCCGGGGTGACCCGGTCTGTGGCGGAGGGCGGGCTCGGGTTCCACCTCAAATGGAACATGGGCTGGATGAACGACACGCTGCGCTACATGGCTCGCGATCCGGTCCATCGCAGCCACCATCACGATGAACTGACCTTCGGCTTGATGTACGCCTGGAGCGAGCGGTTCGTGCTGCCGCTGAGCCACGACGAAGTGGTGCACGGCAAACGCTCGTTGATCGGACGGATGCCCGGTGACGACTGGCAGCGCCACGCCAACCTCCGGGCGTACTACGCGTTCATGTCGGGTCATCCGGGCCGCAAGCTGCTGTTCATGGGCGGCGAGTTCGCGCAGTGGCGCGAGTGGGACCATGACCACGCGCTCGACTGGGCTCTGCTCGCGGAACCTCGACATGCCGGCATGCAACGTCTCGTCCGTGATCTCAACGCGCTCTATCGCAGCCGTGCTTCGCTGCATGCGCGCGACGACGACCCGGGCGGCTTCGAGTGGGTCGACCCTGAGGCGCGTGGACATTCGGTGTTCGCGTTCCTAAGGCATGGCTTGGCGCACGATGAGTCGATGCTGGTCGTCTGCAATCTCACGCCCACGGTGCATCAGGGTTGGCGGATCGGCGTGCCACACCCCGGGCGCTGGCGGGAAGTGCTCAACACCGACTCCATCCACTACGGTGGCAGCGACCAAGGCACACCGCTCGGCGGTGCCGAGGCCGAAGCCTGGCCTGCGCAAGGACGGCCTTGGAGCCTCGCGCTCACGCTGCCGCCGCTCGCGACCGTGTTCCTCGAGCGGCAGCCATGACCGACTGGCCCGCGCAGTTGCGGACCGGTCGTCCGCAGCCGCTCGGCGCGCACTGGGACGGCGCGGGCGTCAATTTCGCCGTGTTCTCGGCGAACGCGCAGCGGATCGAAGTCTGTGTATTCGACGAAGCGACAGGACGCGAGTTGCAGCGGTGGACGCTGCCGGGCCGCAGCCGCGATGTCTGGCATGGTTATCTGCCCGGTGCGGCGCCCGGGCTCCTCTACGGGCTGTATGCGCACGGCAGCTGGCAGCCGGCGATCGGGCAGCGGTTCGACGGTACGCGCCTGTTGCTCGATCCTTGGGCGAGGGAGATCGTCGGCCGCAGCGAAGGGCATCAGGCGCCGCGTGCGCGGGTGGTGCACGACGACTACGATTGGCGTGGGGATCGTCGGCCTGCGCATGCGCGCGAAGACCTCGTCCTCTACGAGCTCCATGTGAAGGGTTTCACACAGCGTCATCCTGATGTGCCGCCGCTGCTGCGCGGCCGCTACGCGGGTCTGGCGCAGCCCGCTTCGATCGCCCACCTGCAGCGACTCGGCATCACGGCGGTGAGCCTGCTGCCGGTGCACCAACATCACGACGAACCCCATCTGCAGGCACGAGGTCTCATCAATCATTGGGGTTACAACACGCTGGGCTACTTCTGCCCGGAGCCGCGCTATGCAGCGGAAGCGGCGACCGGTCGCGCCGTCCGCGACGAGTTCCGGGACATGGTCCGCACGTTGCATGCGGCGGGCATCGAGGTGATCATCGATGTGGTCTTCAACCATACCTGCGAGGGCGATGAGCAGGGCCCGACGCTGTCATGGCGAGGGCTCGACAACGCATCCTGGTATCGCTTCGATCCGCAGTCGCCGGACCGCTACGCCAACGATTCCGGTTGTGGCAACACCCTCGACCTCGGGCATCCGCGCGTGTTGCAGTTCGTCATGGACAGCCTGCGCTACTGGTCCGAGGAGATGCATGTCGATGGCTTCCGCTTCGATCTCGCACCGGTGCTGGCGCGGGGCCGGAACGGCTTCGATGGCGAAGCGGCGTTGTTCCGCGCGATCGCCCAGGATCCCGCGCTCGCGGGTCTGCGGTTCATCGCCGAACCCTGGGATCTCGGCGTCGGCGGCTACCGGCTCGGCGGTTTCCCTGCCGGCTGGGGTGAATGGAACGACCGTTTCCGCGACGACCTGCGGCGTTGGTGGTTGCGTGGTGAGGGCACGCGTGGCGCCTTGGCGCTGCGGCTTTGTGGTTCGACCGATGTCATGCAGCGTGACCGTGAACCTGCCGATTCAGTCAACTATATCGTCTCCCACGACGGGTTCACGCTGCGGGATCTCGTCACCTATGCACACAAACGCAACGAGGCCAACGGCGAGGGCAACCGCGATGGCCACGCCCACGAGTACGGTCATGATTTCGGTGTCGACGGCGAGACCGATCGGCCTGACGTGAACGCGGCGCGCGCCCGGGCGATGCGCGCCTTGCTCGCGACGCTCTGTCTCTCCCAGGGCACGCCCATGCTCGCGGCGGGCGCAGAGCTCGGCCATACCCAGCAGGGCAACAACAACCCGTACTGTCAGGACAACGAGATCACCTGGCTCGATTGGGAGCAGGCCGATCCGGGTCTGGTGGAGTTCGTCACGCACGCCCTACGGGTCCGTCGCGAGTGTCTGCCGCTCGGCAATTTTTGGTACGACGGCGAGTCCGACGGGACGGAGACGCCTGACATCGCCTGGCGTTCCGCCGAAGGAGACGCTCTTGATGTCGCGGCGTGGCGTTCGGATGACCGTGCGCTCGCCGTGCATATCTTCAGATCGGGTCGGGCGGACCGCGGTCCGTTCTTCTGGTGCCTGAACGGCGCACCGTCACCACGGACATTCCATCTGCCACCGGGTTTTTGGCGCAGGTCGCTCGACAGCAGCACGACATCGGGTGCGCCCTCGGACGATATGCCGCTCGAGGGCCGCGTGACGGTCGCGGCGCAGTCCACGATGCTGCTGACATCGGTCGATCCTGGCGTCTTCCCGGCCATCCCCGTGACCGTGACATGACCGCATCGCGCAGCTGTGGCGTGCTGCTGCACCCGACATCGTTACCGGGTCCGCAGGGTTGCGGCGACCTCGGCGCAGGCGCGCATCAGTTCATCGATTGGTTGGCGTCAGCGGGGCAACGGCTGTGGCAGGTGCTACCGCTCGGCCCCACCGGCGCCGGCAACTCCCCCTACATGAGTCCCTCGGCGTTCGCAGGTCACCCGCTGCTCGTCGATCTCGACGATCTTCATCAGCGCGGTTGGTTGACGGCTGGCGAGATCGAGATCGGGGCGCCGTCGACCATGGAACGGGTGGACTACGCAGAGGTCATCCCGTGGCGCACGCAGCGGCTCGCCCTTGCGGCCGACCGGTTCGCGAGCAGCGCGGATCCCGCAGCATGGGCGCAGTACCGGCGGTTCTGCGACGAACAGGCAGGTTGGTTGGAGGACTACGCACTTTACATGGTGCTCGCCGCTGCGCAGCCGGGCCGCAGCTGGTCGGCGTGGCCGGACGGACTGGCGGCGCGCGAGCCGCTCGCCTTGGCCCGTGCCCGCAGCCGCTTGGCAGCCCAACTCGACGCCTGTCGCTTCGTGCAATGGTGTTTCTACCGTCAATGGCAGGCCTTGCGCGAGTATGCGCATTCAAAAGGCATACGGATGTTCGGCGATACGCCGATCTTCGTGGCGTACGACAGCGCCGATGTGTGGGCGCATCCGGGATTGTTCGAGCTCGATGATTCCGGTCAGCCGGTGGCGGTCGCCGGTGTCCCACCGGACTACTTCAGCGCGACCGGGCAGCGGTGGGGTAATCCGCTCTATCGTTGGGAGGCGCACGCCGTCACCGGTTTTGACTGGTGGCGCAGGCGGGTCCTCCATGCGCTCGATAGCTTCGACCTGTTACGCATCGACCATTTCCGGGGCTTCGCTGCTTTTTGGCGCATCCCGGCCCACGAGGAGACGGCCATACACGGCGAGTGGGTGCCCGGTCCCGGCGAGGCGCTGTTCCATTCATTGACGAGTTCGCTCGGCCCGCTGCCCATCGTCGCCGAGGACCTCGGGACCATCACCTCGGATGTCGAGCATCTGAGGCGGTCCTTCGCGTTCCCCGGCATGCGCGTACTGCAGTTCGCTTGGGGCGGTGACATCGGCAACCCGTATCTACCCCATAACCATGCGCCTGACTCGGTGGTCTACACGGGCACGCACGACAACGACACCACCATCGGCTGGTGGCGCGGTCTCGACGATGCGACACGCCACCACGTCTGCGAGTATCTGGGCACCGAGGGTCACGAGATCCATTGGGATCTCATCCGAGCGGCCTGCGCGAGCGTGGCGGACACGGTCATCCTGCCGCTGCAGGATGTCCTCGGTCTCGATGGCCGGCACCGCATGAACACACCCGGACAGGCCGATGGATGCTGGGCATGGCGGGTCGACCCATCGAGTCTGTCCGATGGACCCGCCGAGCGCTTGGCGGCGCTCTGCCATCTGCATCGTCGTGACGGGATGCCGCCTGCGGACTGAGAACGCTGGCACGACCCGCCCGGCATCGTGGACAATCAACCCATGGACTTCCTCGACCAGACTTTCTTCGGCAATCCGGTGCGGACCTGGGCGTTGGCGGTCGCTGCGTTCACCGCGGTGATGGTGCTGCTGCCGACGATCCGCCGGCTCGTGATCGCAAGGGTGCGTCGTGTCTCTGCCGAGGCGCGTCCGCCTTGGGTCGAACTCGTGTTGCTGCTCATCACGCGCACGCGACCGCTCTGGATCTTCGTCGCGGCGCTGTACGCAGGCGAACGGGTGCTCGATCTGCCAGACCGCGTGGAGAGGATCTCCACGGGTGTCATCATCGTGGTCGCATGGCTGCAGGCCGCCGTCTGGGGCGTTGCGATGATCGAGTTCCTGCTGCGCAACCGGCAGGCCAAGCTCTCGGCCGAGGGCGCCCAGCGCCAGAGCGGTTCGATCAGCGTGCTGATGTTCGCGGCACGGGTGGTGCTGTTCGGGCTCGCGATCCTGCTCGCGCTCGACAACCTCGGGATCAACATCACCGCGCTGGTCGCCGGTCTCGGCATCGGCGGTATCGCCATCGCGCTCGCGGTGCAGACCATCCTCGGCGATCTCCTCGCCTCGCTGTCGATCACCCTCGACAAGCCCTTCGAAGAGGGCGACTGGCTGCGCATCGACGATCTCGAAGGCACGGTCGAGCATATCGGTGTGAAGAGCACCCGCCTGCGAAGCGTGTCGGGTGAGCAGATCGTGTTGTCGAACGCCGACCTGCTGAAAAGCCGCGTGCGCAACATGGGGCGCATGCCCGAGC
>CALGVD010000088.1 GCA_937920275.1 uncultured Pseudomonadota bacterium | reverse complement strand
ATCGAGCAGGATATCCACGCCCTCTGCGTTCACCCCGCGGAACTCATCCACTGCCACGCCGACGATGCGATAGAGGGATCGCCCCCCCTCTAGCCTGACCGACTGGCCGAGGGCTGGTTCGGCTCGACCGAATCGGCGCTTCGCGTAAGCGCCGCTCACCACGGCTGCGCGTTCGCCCGGCTCGAAGACCCGACCGGCTTGTAGCGCAGGCCCGATCTGCGTCAGGAAGGCCGGATCCACGAACGCGACCGCTCGTCGCGCGGTCACCTCGCCCTCCTTCTCCGGGAGTCCTTCGACCGAATAACGCAGTATGCGTCCCGCGCCGATCTTCTCCTCGAGCGCATCAAGGTCGCGGGCCTGTGTGCCGACGAATGCGCCGCCCGACGATCGTTCAGCCAGCGTCACATAACGGCCTTCAACGGTCAGGCCGGGGGGGTCCGCCAAGTAGACCGACTCGACCAGGGAACCGACCACGATGAAGAATCCCATCACGAGCGCGAGCGAGGCGAACAGCAGCGCGGCGCGTGCAGGGGCGAACTTGAAGAAAGCGCCGATCAGTCTTCCCGCGCGGCGGAACATCACGCGGCAGCGAGTGCGCCGTCACGCAGCGTCAAACGGCGTTCGGCGCAGGCCGCGACGGTTGAATTGTGGGTGACGATCAGTATCGTGCTGCCCTCCTCGTGGAGGCTCTTGAGCAACGACATCACCTCACCCGAGTACTTGGAGTCGAGATTGCCGGTCGGTTCGTCGGCCAGCAGCACCGCGGGGGACGTGACCAGCGCGCGTGCGATGGCCACGCGTTGTTGTTGCCCGCCCGACAGCTGGTGCGGGAGATGGTCCACGCGCGCACCCAATCCCACTTTCTCGAGGAGCGACGAGGCGCGCGCCACATGCTCCGATTTCGGGATCTTTTGGCTGTACTCGAGCGGGACCAGCACGTTCTCCAGCGCGGTAAGATGGCCGATCAGGTTGAACGACTGGAAGACGAAGCCGATCGCCTGATTGCGCAACCGGCTTTGTTGGTGATGATCGAGCGATCCCGTCGGTGTGCCGGCAAGGAGGTACTCGCCTGATGTCGGGCGGTCGAGCAGCCCCAGCACCGCCAGCAGCGTCGACTTGCCGCCTCCCGACGGGCCCTCGATGGCGACGAATTCGCCTTCCCGGACGCTGAACGAAACGTTCTCCAACGCCCGGACACTGGCACCGCCCTCGAGCCGGAACTCGCGGCACAGATCGCGCACCTCGATGACATCGGAGTACATCGCGCTCATGGTTCAGGTACGGACATCCAAGGTGATGACCCGTGCATCGCCCCAATCGGGATGGGTGCCGACCACGACCTTCTCCCCGGCGGTCAGTCCGCTTTCGATCACGATATGATCGCCGCCCGCAGGGCCGAGGCGTACCTCTCTCCTCGCAAGTCGGCCGCCGTCGAGCACCCAGACATCAGCGACGGGCGATACGCCGACCGACGCGGGCTTGCGAACATGTAGGACTCCCTTGAGCGGCTTGGTCTCGATCTCCGCCATCACGGCCAGACCCGCGCGGAAACCGGACATCGGCGGTCGATCCAACGCAAGGAGGACCTCTACCTCATCCCGGCGGACCTGGGGATCGATATGGCTGACCCGCGCCGGGACACGCTCTGCGCCATTGATGAGGTATGCCCGTTGTCCGAGGACGAGCTCCGAAGCGCGTGAGGCCGGGACGCTGGCACGGGCCTCGAGCCTCTGGTCCCTCGATATCTCCGCCAGCAGATTGCCGGGCTGTACGGTCAGGCCCTCCCGCAGGCCTTCACCCAAGGCGGTGAGCACCCCGGCGCTGGGTGCCCGGATGGTGAGCTCCGCGACCTTTTCCCGGAGCAATCCGACCACCTTCCTGCGCTGCGCCAAGGCCTTGGCGGACCCATCTCGGACGCTCTCCGTTCTGCGTTCCAACTGCCGCAGCCTGTCGGTCATCCTGTCGATCCGCACGCGGTATGTCTCGACCTTGCTCTTCTGACGCTCGTACTGCAACTTCGCCACGGCACCGATTTCGATCAGCTGCTCGAGCGCGTTGAGTTCGGCGCGCTCGCCCGCGTACTCGGTGCGCGCCATCTGCAGCTCGTATTCCGCGGACTCACGCTCGCCGACGGTCTGGCTCTCCAGCGTGGTGAACTTGTTCTCCTCGTCCACCAGAGCCGCCTCGGCCTCGAGCAGTTGGCGCTCCAATTCGGCGTTGAGCATCACGATCAGCGGGGCGCCCGCGGCCACTCTCGCACCCGGCTGCTCGACGATCTGCCGGATGACCCCGCCACTGGTCGCGGAGATCGCATAGGCGTTGGCGGATCGCAGACTGCCGGGTGCGGTCATGGTCATCATGACATCCCCGCGCCGCACCTCGTCCAATGTCAACGCCGCAAGGTCCACCGTCGGCGTTGCGGGTCGCAGCGCGAAATAAGTCACCGCCAGCAGGATGGCCGCGCCCACCAGCACGGCGATCGTTCGGGTCCTCGTCAAGGGCCAGCGACGCCGCCCTCCGGGCGGCGGGATCTCGACGGTCCGCCGAACAGTCCGAGCGTCATCGCCGTCCATGACACCCTCTTTCAAGTCGTCCGAGGCTCGGTCGTTGCCGACCGCTGCGAGCGATCCTCCACCGAGCAGCTGCCGGGCTTGCCGACAGCGATCCCCGCGGCATCCAACGCGTCCAGGATCTCGTTCTGGTGAAAACCGGTGATCTTGCGGTTCCCGATGACGGTGACGGGAACCGATCGCGATTCAAGGCGCTCGAACTGACGCCGAACCGACCCCGGCGTACCGACGTCCCGGTCGAGATAGGCGACGCAATGGCGGTCGAGCAGTGCCTTGGCTTCCTGGCACGCGGGGCAGGTCGAGAGACTATAGATCAGGACGCGCGACGATGCGGGTTCGCCCAGCAGTTGATGCCAGTCCCCGGTCTCGACTTTTGAAGCGAAGAACGAAGGATTGCGTACATATGTGACGACAACCCAAGAAATGCCCGCCGCGAGCAGGAACCACCCTAGCGTACCAACGATATCCTTTGTTGTTGCAGCACGGAACATGGCGTCACTTGATGGCCGTGAGGACGGCGAGCGTCACCGGAGTGGTTGCATTGTCCACGCCGGCTCGCGCTGACGTCAACTTCTTCGCTGCCGCCTCCGAACCTTCCCGGGTCAACGTCTCGTCGACCGTGAGGAAAAAGACCACCACCTCTCCCGGCTTGATCTCCGGATAGTAAGACCGCAGTTTGGCGGCTTGTTCCTTGCTCAGTTTTGGCAATCCCGCCGCAGGGCTTTCGATGCTGCGCTTGATGCGAGAGGCCTCGAAGGCCGACATATCGCCCCTCCCCAAAACCACGACATCCCCATCTCGACCAGCCATGAACACCGCAGGAAACGGATTCAATATTCCGGCAAAAAACAGCTCCTGGCCTTTCGCTTTCTTGTCGATTTGCCTGATCACGCGTGCTTCGGTGGCGGTTGACAAAAAAATCGCAGGAATGACAGCCGCTGCGAGCCACACGTTGGGCCGAGATTTCCGGTTCATATTTGTCTCTCCGATGATGAGCTGCCGCCACCTTCCTGATGTCTACAGACCCTTGCCGTGATCGGGTCTCGATTCAGCGATATCAAGAGCGCTGACTATACTACGAGGCGTGACGCTACACGCGAAGGCCATGAGCCATCGAGAACTCGATCGGTGTCGCTCACGCGTGCGCACCGACGGCAATGAATCGGCAAGATGCAGTGCGCAAGGCGGTGCCCCAACCCCAGTTGGGGCACCGCCGTCGACAGACGATGTTAAAAGAGGTCTTATAACGAATCGATATTCCACATCCGTTGGCAACCCGTGCAATGCCAGTAACAATACTGCGAGTCACAAACCACAGTGCACGATCGGCAAAGCCAGGTTGCGGCATCTGCAACGGTCCCTACAGACGCGCCCGCCATCAAACCGGCCAGCGCCATCAGAATCTTCAACTTTGTTCATTAGCGTTCTCCCAAAGTTGATCGGTGCATGATGTCAATCTCTCGGCGATTCGATTTAACAGTAATCGGCGGGGGGGGGTGTCAAGGGGAGGTGTGCTTTGAACGGTGCTGTCCGTCGTTCGGCCGGCGACAGTCGCCAAAAAAATGGGCGGGTGTTGCGTTGTTTGGCTAATGCGCTGAGGGGTCTACGGCCTTCCACAAGCGTCCTGCCTGAGCGTGCCTTATATGGTCCGGGGGATCACTCGAGTCGCATGTCTGCGGAAGTGCTCTAGTCCGATGGGCGACAACATCACCGCCCGTTCTCGCAGCCGATAGTCAGGGTCGACTCCGGAGGAGCTCGGCGTAGGGGCGCCCGGGGAGGCGCTGCGCGGCCGGGCTGTGGGCATGACCCGCAGGGTGTCAAAGGGCCCGTCCCGGCTCGCCGATGAGCCTGCGGTGTGAGGGGGATACCCCCAACAGGGGATCATCGAAAACTCGGGTCGGGATCGGCGGCGCATTGGGGTCGGGCACGAACAGCCGCCAGAACTGCGTGGGATGGTCGAGCAGCCACCCCAATCCGCCCACGCCCCGCGGTATCGGCATGCGTTCAGGCAGCCGCGAACGGACCCGCGGCGAGCGCACGACCACCTCGTCGATGGCGGCGTCGAGGGGCGTGTCGAGTTCCTCTGTGGGGACGAACTTCCGGATATCGCCCAATCGCAGATCGAGCGGTGGGGCGATGCGCCTGGTCGCTGCGGGCTCGGACACGGCGAGCGGCGCGCCCAACGACACCGCAGACATCACCACCGAGACCAGCATCGAACGCAGCATCATTTAAGCTCGATGATCGCGTCGTCGCTGATGGAGCGGTCACCTAGGGGTGCCGCGTAGCCCCCTCTCATTGATATTGTCTTAGATTTGTCGCCCCTGACCGTCTTGTAGGCATCGGCACCGGGGATTTCGGCCGACTCGACCGGGAAGCCCGTATAAACGTAGTATCCGAAATTTTTGGAATTGCACACCATGCTCACCGGCGGCATCAACGCTCTGACGTACAGCGGCTCCTCATAAATACGCAGAGCTAAATCGACCCGGCACTGCAGCCGCAGATCGCCGAGCCGACGCGTGTGCAGCGCTGTGCCTGGAGAGAGGATCTCCGGCGTCAGCGTCAGCGCCTCTTCGGATCGGTTGGCATGAAGGCGCGCACCATCCGCGAATGCAACCTGCGGAAGGCTCAGCAGGCCATCCGCGCCTACCGCGACGGTCTCGACGTCATCGTCACGCTCGATCCAGATCCGCAGGGGCTCCGCCTTCGGCGTGTAGTCGATCACCCGGAATCGCAGCGGCGCCTCCGGTGCCAACGAGCGGTCCTTGTCGAAGACTGCCGCTGCACGCCGCAGTGCCTTGGCGTCGATCGAGAAGGGGCTCTTGGAGGCGTTCACCAGCACCTCGTCGTTCGGCAACGTCGCTTCGTCTGGTGAGGGGAGCGACTGCCCGAAGGACAACGAGACGCCGAGGAAGAGGACTGCCGACACGGCGCCGACCGTGGCCTGATGAACGAAATTCATTGTGTCGCTCCGATCGGGAATCGATGCTCCCACTCGGATGACAGCGGTCACACGGCCAAGTTCCGCTCCGGCGACCTCATTCGCAGAGGCTTTCGAGATACCCCTGGGCGACGGGCGAGAGGCGCTTCATGGCGAGCGCGCGGGCCTTGGGGGCGTCGAACAGGTGCTCGAGCGGGCCCGAGACCAGCATGCGGCGCACGGCCGGGTCCTTGCGGGACACGGCGGCCATCTTGTTGAGGACGGTGAAACCGCGGTTGATCTTGGCGCGCGGGGCGCGGCGGTCTTCGATGGAGCGGGCGAGGTACTGGCCGAAGCGGGAATAGAGGAAATAGTCGTCGTCCCCCACATGGAACCGGGCTTCGGCGAAGAAGTCTGGGAAGTTCTGCTCGAGGTACTGGTTCACAGCGAGCAGGCGTCCGGAGTCATTGCCGTGGGGCGCGTAGTTCGTCTTCATCTCTGTCTTGCCACACCTCCAAAGGGATCCGGAGCACCATTTCTGGGCGTCACGACCGGTACCCGACCCCGCAACGCGGCGCGGAAGTTACGGCAAGCGCCCCCGTGATGCAAGACCTGCGGGGAGAAATTTCCCGGCGGATGGTGGGAGCCTCTTTGACGAGCGGCGTCGCAGTCCCGCACGCTGGCGGGTAATCTTGTCGCGTGAGCTTCCGCGTCCTCATCCTCGGCGGTTACGGCAACTTCGGGGGGTATGTCGCGCGTGCCCTCAAGGACGACCCCTCGATCAGCTTGGTCATCGCCGGTCGGTCGCTCGACAAAGCGAAGGCCTTCGCGTCCCGGTTGGAGGCGGTCAACCCCGCCGAAGCGGCATCGCTCGACATCGCACGGGGGGTCGGGCCGTCTTTGGCCGATCTGCGCCCCGGACTGGTCATCCACACCGTCGGCCCTTTCCAGCGGCAGTCCTACGCGGTGGCCGAAGCGACGATCGCTGCGCGCGCCCATTATTGCGATCTGGCCGATGCACGCGCGTTCGTCTGCGGTATCGGGTCGCTGGATGATGCAGCCCGCGCGGGTGGCGTCGCGGTGATCTCGGGTGCCAGCTCCGTGCCGTGCCTCACAGCAGCGTATCTCGACGATGCTGCGCGAGACTTCGCTCGTATCGAGTCCGTCGACTACGGGATCACGGCGGCACAGCAGACCAATCGCGGATCGGCCACGGCGAGCGCCGTGCTGTCCTATGTGGGTCGCCCGTTCACCGCCTTGCGCGACGGGCGGATGCAGCGTGTTTTCGGCTGGCAGGGCCTTCATCCGGAGTTCTACCCCGGATTGGGGCGGCGTTGGTTCGGTCACTGCGATGTGCCCGATCTCGATCTCTTTCCGGCGCGGTATCCCGGTTTACGGTGGATGCGATTCGGGGCAGGACACGAGAGCGCCGTGCTGCACTTCGGCACCTGGTTGCTGTCCTGGGGTGTGCGGATCGGGCTGCTGCCTCCGCTCGATCGGTGGTCCGACGCCCTGTTGAGGCTATCGTTCCAGTTCGACCGCTGGGGCAGCGGGCGCAGCGGCTTCCACATGAGGATCGCCGGTAGGGGGCATGACGGACAACCCGTGACGCGCATAGAACGCATCATCGCCCGCTCCGGTCACGGACCCAACATTCCGTGTGTCCCTGCGATATTGATCGCCCGTCGGTTGGCGCACGGCGGTTCGATCGCGCCCGGAGCACGACCCTGCCTCGACCTGATCCGTCTCGAGGAGTACCTCGCCGCGCTGTCATCTCTCGACATCGAGATCATCCGGTCATGACGCGTCACTCCGTCCAGGCCTTCTCCTGGCGCGAGGATCCCGATGTCCCCGCGTGGGACGACTCGCGGCCCTTGTTCGTGTTCGACGGCCATTGCGGGCTCTGCTCGACCGGTGTCCGATGGCTGATGGCTTCGGATCGCCGAAGGCGGGTCTTGTTCGCGTCGGCGCAGGGGCGTCTCGGGTCGGCGCTGTATCGGCACTATGGTGTCGAGGTCGACACGACCTATCTGCTCATCGAGGGCGGCCACTGCTGGGGCATGAGCGGCGGCTACCTGCGGCTCTTGCCGGTGGTCGGTGGACCCTGGCGGATGCTGGAGGTCGGCCGGCTGCTGCCCGAGTCGCTGCGCGACGCGATGTACAAGCTCGTCGCTAGGAACCGATATCGGTGGTTCGGGCGGCATGGACACTGCGCATTGCTGACGCCCGCGCAACGGGAGCGGGTGATCGACGGATGATCCGCATGGCGGGGCATACCGCACCCGCCATGCGCAGCCTTAGGGCTATGTGTGCGCCCGACGCCGAAGTTCTGCATTGGAGCGCCGTCGTGCCCACGCCGTCAGCAGCGGTGCGATGACATGGTCGTATAGCGCGGCGCCCGCGGCATGCAGCCCCGGCAGCCTGAACACGCGTGCCACAGATCGATAGACGGGTAGCCGATCCCACAGCGCCAGCATCGCGTCGAAGCCGCTCGATACGCGGCCATGTTCGTCCCGCAGGTAAAGTCGCGACTCGAGGTGCTCCGCACGAAGTCCCCATGACGCGAGGCGATCGGCCTCTCTCGGACCATCCACGAAAAGCATCTCAGGTCCGTTCCCGGCGGTCTCTGCGAGCGCCTTGGCGTAGTGCGACATCTCGAAGCTGCACACCGGGCAATCCGCATTGTAGTAGACCTCGCAGCGCGCGGTCGGGGTCACGACAGCGGGCGCTGCCTGTCGTTGGATCAACAGGTTGCGGAGCGCCGACCGCAGCGTCGGACGGCGGAAGTCGAACCCGAGCGCGGACAGACGCGCCGGGATGACACGCTGGCCTTCGAGCAGAAGACCCGACATCTCCCCGAGCGCGACGCGCAGCGGTGCAGCCGGTACACGAAGCCATTGCGGTCGATTCAGAGTACGGGCCAGCAGTCGCTGGAAGTCGCGTTGACGGACTGCCTGAGGTGCGACCGCGTTGACCGCGCCCGAGACCCGTGGTGTATCGATGCAGAAGGCGATGATGCGCACCAGGTCGTCGATGTGGACCCACGACCACCATTGCCGACCGTCGCCGAGCACCGTTCCGAGGCCCATCCGTGTCGGCAGCGCCAGTCTCTCAAGAATACCGCCGTGCCCGAGCACGAGGCCGATGCGCAGCATGACCGACCTCATGCCCATCGCTTCCGCAGCGTCGCCCATCCGCTCCACCGACCGGCAGAGCTCCGATTGGAAGCCGACTCCTGAGCCATCCGACTCCGAGATCCGCCGTGCCTCGTGTGCGCCGTAGTAGCCGATGGCGCTGGCGCCCACCCACACACGCGGTGGATTCGGGAGTTTGCTGCAGAGGTCGAGCAGGGCCGTCGCGCTCTCGACCCGGCTGGCGATCAGCGTACGGCGTCGCGACGCGGTCCATGGGATTCCGAACACAGGCGCACCGGCGAGATGTACCACGGCGTGCAGCGGCGGGTGTCCGCCGAGCTCGGCGAGATCGGTGACGATGCGGACATGGGGGCCGAAAAGATCGAGCGCCCGATCGGCATCACGCGTCCACACGATGACGGAGTCGCCTCGCCGCAGGAGATGCCGCACGAGGTGCCCGCCGACGAAGCCGGTGGCGCCCGACACCAGCACTGCGCGACCCGTGGCCTGCGCAGCGCGCTCCAAAGGTTCGCGCACCCACCGCGGCGGCCGGAAGTGGTTGAGCGCGGCGATGCCGTTGCGCAGCGACCACGCCGCCGCTCCGAGCCCGAAGACGGTGAACATCCATGAGACGAGACCGTGGTCGACGGCGACCACGCCATGGGACATCGAGGCCCAGACCGCCAACACCGGCCAGAGTGCTGCGAGCACCGCGCCGATGCTGATGGCCAGCAGCGTATGCAGGACGCGTTCCAGTTCCGGCAGACGGCGGGTCCTGTCTTCCACGATGAAGTCGCCGAGGGTGATGACGATCTCTGCGATGACCACGGCGCCGATCACCCACGCCCAGCCGCCGTGCCATGTGTACCAAGCCAAGGCCAGGAACAGAAAGGCGTACAGCGCCTCCCGAGCGGCGTGCAGCGACAGTTCGAGACGGGCTGAGCGCTTGCCGGGCAGACGCTCCGTCAGTTCGTGATGCCAAAGATTGTCGATGGCGCCCATCACCGCTTGCAGGGTCAAGAGCGCAAACAAGGTGTTCATCGTCGGTCTCCTTCGGCGCGGAAGCGCCCGGTCTGGAAGAAAAGCTGACCTAGCCGTTCGTGGGTGACCCGCAGGGTGAACCGGAACCACCCATCGGGTTCATCGATGTGTTCCACATGCGTCGTCCCGGGCGACAACCAGCGTGGTAACGGCAACCGCCACTCATGGTCGAAGCCCCATGCCCGCAGCCAGTCCTGGGTCAGATCGAAGTAGTAGCCGGTGCTGATGAAGTGCAGGATGCCGTGACGCTCATGGACCGCCAACGGCATGCACAGGCGCGCCGGTAGACGTTCAACCAGGTTGCCCCCGCGGTCGATCGATTTCGTGGAGTGCACCACGGACCGGGTGCCGTCCGGCCATGCGTATTCCCGATGCCATTGCACGCCATGCTGGAGCGCGCGCACCCGCACAACGGCCGGGATGTCGTTGCCGACAGCGGTGGCGACCGGAGAGCCGAGCACCCGTGCGAGATGGGCGATGAGGCGACCGGCCGGGCTCGCGGCCACGACCTCGAAGCGACCGATGTAGTCCACGGAACCACGTGCGGCATCGAACCGTTGGCGGACGGCCGCCGGCAGGCGCTGCCATGCCGCTTCACCGATGACCTGCCTGATGCCGACGCCGCCGCGCGGTGCGGGCGGTTCCGCCGGTTTCCGGAGCGATGAACGGCTGATGGAGATCATCTGGTCGCCTCCGCGCTGCCCTCGGCGTCACTCCCCGACCAATTTGGAGATCCGATCGCCCATCTTCATCATCTTCAGCAATGTCTTCCGCGGCAGGCGCTTCACGAGGTCGTACCACCCCGTCAGCGTCTCCATGAATTCGAGCTGATCCTCGATCCGCCGCTTGACCGACGGCGGAGTGAGGGTGTCTTGCCGCAGCTGGGCGACGCAATCGCGGAGCAATGCCAGTGTCGGGTCGATCTCGCGGCGTTTCCGGCCCTCGATGATCGACTGGATGACCTCCCAGGTGTCGTGCTGGGCAGCAAAGAGGTCGCGACGATCACCGAGCACCTGGGTCACCCGGATGAGGTCCCAGGCTTGCAGTTCACGCAGGCCGGTGCTGACGTTCGACCGGGCGATGCCGAGCGTCTCGGCGATCTCGTCGGCATGCAGCGGTTTCTCGGCGAGGAACAGCAGCGCATGGATCTGCGCGACGGAGCGGTTCATCCCCCATCGGCTGCCCATCTCACCCCAGTGGACGATGTAGCGCTGCATAAGCGGTGTGAGTTGCATGAGGACACTCCGACTAAAGTGTTAGTAATTTCAGGAATTACAGAAATTATAGTCTCGGTGGAGCAGTTGTCAAGCTCGTCGTCACGGTCCAGAGGGCAGAAGCGGGGCGCCCGGGCTGACAAATGATCCGGGCGGGTTGCAGCGGTGCACGCCGGGCCGTGCTTTGACGACACCCCCGATGTAGAGCGGGAGTCCGAGCGCCTCGATTGCAGTCCCGCTCAGTGGGGGGGGTCAGCGGTATCGGCCGCATGGGAAGCTCATTTGAATGTCCTACCCTGAACCGCGGCTTCACGCGAAGTGACATGTTGCGAGACATCCGGATGGGGTGGGCCAAACGTCCCATCCCTCCCGGCGCTCGTACCAGCTCAGTTCCTGCAGGCTGCCGTCGGCTGCGCGCCGCACGGTGAGCGTGGACTTCCAGACCGCGGAGGGGCCTTGTGCTTCCTACCTGCTCCGCCGTTGGTCGATGAATTGATTGAACGCCTCGCGGGCCTCGAAGCTGATGAACAGCGCGTTGTGACCGCCGGCGACCTCGAGGAAGACGGGCCGCTGACAGCTCGTGCAGGCCTGCACGGACTGCTTGAAGAGCGGCCAAGAGCGCATCTGGATCGCGCTGTCGTCCAGCCCTTGGACGAACAGCGCATCCGCCTTGAACCCCGCGGTGAACGACAACAGCGAGATCTTGCGATACGGTTCGGGGTTGGCGGATGCAGGACCGTAGCGCTGGACCATCAGTCCGCATTCCTGGCTGCCCGGCGCGCTACCGCGTTCCTCGAGCAGGCAGCGGTACTCGAAGTCGAGGGGTCCCGGGGCATTGGCGATCACCCCATCCGTCGGATGCAGCGTGTTCAGCCGAGTCGCGACATAGGCCCCCTGGGAATGACCGGCCATGAAGACACGGTTTATCGATAGGCCCAGCGCTCTCGAGGCTTCGTTCTTCACCCAAAGGAGAGCGGCCTCCGCCTCGCGCAAACCCTCGCCGATCTCGCGGTTCTGCTGGGGGTAGGCGACGCTGACCAGCAGCATGTCGTCGCGCTGGAGCAGGCGCTTGAAGTTCTCGAGGGTGTTCTCGGCAGCCGGCAGGGTCTGGTCGTCGAACCAAACGGTGGGATGGTAGAGAACGAGTGCGTCTTTCACCGACGCGGTCGGAATGTGGATCACCACCTGCACCGAGACGCCGCCATAGGTGATGGTGCGGATGCCTTGCGCAGGCGGAGCCGGGGGGATCGCTGGCGGTGGCGTGGAGCCCGCGACTGGGACCACTTCCGCCGATCCCGAACCGCCGCAGGCGACGAGCAAAACCAGTAACGGCAAGCAGAACATCATCGATCGCTGGCGCATCGGATAGACCCTCACGCGGCACCTTATGCCGTTGCTGCAACGGATTCCATCGTCCGAGCGTGAAGAACGGCAAAGATTTGTGGATGGCCGGGCCGTCTCTCCGCGCGCTCGGTCGGATGTCCACGGACCGCCTCAGCCGGGTCGGCGCAGCCTGCTTTTCCGGCGGGATTTCGGTACCCAGATGCCGCTGCCGTCGCTCCACCATGCCGTGTGCGCGTCGAACGCCGGCGACATCGAGGCCTGTCCGGTACCGCTGATGCCGGCTTTCTTTGCGACCGTCGGCCAGGTGGCGACGACGGTCGCGATCCCGCGCGCGATGCCCAAGGCTTGCTCGGCGCCCAGGCGGTAGTAGTCGTGCGTCTCGAGCACGGTCTCGACCCGCGGTGTGGTGTCGGCTTCGTCGAGCGCCAGCACATGGGATGGCTTGTCGGGCGCCGGCGTCAGATCGAAAGCCGGCGCCGGACGCCAGCCGTCGACTTCACGGATGAACGCGTGGTTGCGCAGGTGATCGTCCCGGTTGCCCGTCATCACATTGAACAGCGTCCGGCGGAAGAGCTGCTCGAGATCCCGACCGACCGTGCCCGTCGTCCCGAGGTTGCTCACGAGTTCGGCGAGCTCCGGATAGCTTCCGCCGGCGCCGTCCGATCGCTCCAGAAGCGTCATCGCCGAGGCCACATGGCGTCGACGGCCGGCGGTGCGATCGAAACGCGACGCGCAGAAGGTGTGGTGTCGGCTGAACCTGCAGAGCCGGGAGACGGGGACGGTGATGCCGCAGGCCTCGGCGAGGCGATTCGAGGTCCACTCCCACGCACCGACGTCGTGCCGATCATCGGCAGCCGGGAACTTGGCGAGCCACTGCGTACCGTCGGTGTCCGTCACGCATCCTTTGGGCCGGGCGCCGCCGAGCGACGAGCCCGGCGCGATCAACATCGTGAGCCACGCTGAGGCGTCGTCGGCGTCCACCTCGGCATCCCGTGACAGCGCGATCGCGAGGGCTTCGATCTCGCGCAGGCGCGCGAAGGGCGGTGCGGGTGGGTGTCCGTCGGCGATGAACGCGCCGGTCGTCGGGTCACGGAACCGCAGGGCGCCCATGCGCGTCGCGTCATGGACGCCGAGCAGATAGTCCCACGGGTGCAGCGCGCGCACCCGTCGGCTCTCGGCGCGGGCCAGCAACACTTCCCTGCGATCCATCAAGGCCTGCCCCCAACGGTCCGGCGCCGCATCGAGCAACGCGCCGAGGAGCGGCATGCTCTTGGGCGGGAAGAAGGAGCCGCGCTGCAGCGGCAGTCCCGGCGCGAGCGCGAACCCGAACGGGGCGTCGATCCAGTGCGGATCGTGGTCGAACCGTACGGTGCCGCAGTCGTGCTCGAGCGTGCCGACGCGCGTCAGCGGCGCGATGTCGGCATCGATCCAGACCTCGACCGTGTTCATGAGGACCGGCCGCGCCGCGGCAATGCGGCGTCCTGCAGCTGCCGGCCCACCGGGTCATCTGCGGCGAGCGCGTCGAGGTCTTCGCCGAAACCGAGGACCGACAGGACGCGCACGACGGTCCCGAAGGTGACCGCCGTGTCGCCACGCTCGACATGGTAGAGCGTCGTGCGCGAGATCCCAGCGCGCTCGGCCACGGTGAGCACGCTCAACCGCCGACGCAGCCTCGCCAGGCGCAGACGCTCCCCGAGCGCCACCAAGCGGCGCTGTTCGGCGGGATAGGTCATAGGCGGGCGACTCGGCATGTTCGGCATTTTAATCAAAAATAACGTTTATATCTGTAATACAGGATTTTTCAACGAGCGAGCCGCTCTGTATTGACGATTAAAATAAAATACATTACGATTATCATAATATGAGCATTCGCATCACGCTCGACGTCCAACTTGCTCGGAAGAAGATGTCGCTGACCGAACTGTCACAGCGCGTCGGCGTTTCGATGACCAACCTGTCGTTGCTGAAGACCGGGAAGGTCAAGGCGATCCGGTTCAGCACCCTCGAGGCCATCTGCGAGGCCTTGGATTGCCAGCCCGGCGACCTGCTTGAACATGTGCCCGACGGCACTCATCCCGATCTCACCCAAGGAGAACCGACATGACGCATCACCCTGCCTTACCGGGCTATATCGCCATCGCTTTGGCGTTGCTGTTCCCCGCCTATTGGGCCCCCATGCTGTCGTCGGGCATGGAGTCCTTCGCCGACGCGTATCGGGCCGATGTCATGCAACTGAGCGCGATGGATCTGCTGTTCGTGGTGATCGGCGTGATGGAGATCTATATCTATCTCTCGTTACGCAGGCTCTTCCAGGAGCGCATCGATGGCGCCCTGCCCGCGACGCTGCTGCTTTTGATGGCCATCACCGTCGGCGTCTTCCACGCCACCGTGCTGTTCGATGTCGTGCTCTCGCTCGGCTCCACGCTCGACGAACCGGTGCGCGAGCGTCTGGTCGCGGCGAGCGCGGTGGTGATGATCGCGGCGCTGTTCGTCTACGCCGTACTCGGCTTGGTATTGTCGATCGTCCTGTTGTCGAGGAGGGCTGCGCTCCCCCGACTGCTGAAGGTGTTCGCGGTACTGCTGGCCGTGGCCTGCGTCCTGCAACTGACGGTCGTGGGCGGCCTGCTCAACGTGGTGTTGTTCCCATTGATCCTTTTGGTGCTGGCGGTGCTCTTCATCCGCGGCGACCACGAAGTCGAGGTGGTCTAGCAAGAGGCTGGTGTCACCACGGCTGAGTCCCTGCCCGAGCGCACGGCCCTGTGCGACCATCCGCTCATGAGCATCGTCCACGGTTTCGCCGGCGCCATCGGCAACACCCCGCTGATCCGTCTCGACGGTCCGTCGCGTGCGACGGGCTGCGAGATCCTCGGCAAGGCCGAGTTCATGAACCCGGGCGGGTCCGTGAAGGACCGCGCAGCCCGCGCCATCATCGAGGACGCGGAACGCAGCGGTCGCCTCCAGCCGGGCGGCACGGTGGTCGAGGGCACCGCTGGCAACACGGGCATCGCGCTCGCGCATCTGTGCCTCGCGCGCGGGTATCGACCGTTGATCGTCATGCCCGACAACCAGTCGCCCGAGAAGTACCAGGCGCTGGCAGCGCTCGGCGTCGAGGTGAAGAGCGTGCCCGCGGTGCCGTACGCGAACGACAACCACTACCAGCGTGTCGCAGGGCGCCTCGCCGAAGAGCTTCCGGAGGCGATCTGGGCGAACCAGTTCGACAACACCGCGAACCGCGACGGCCACTACGCCACGACGGGCGCGGAGATCTGGAGGGACACCGCAGGTCGCATCGACGCCTTCGTCGCTTCGAGCGGTACCGGCGGCACGCTCGGCGGCGTCTCCCGCTACCTGCGCGAGAAGAGCCGGTCAGTGCGCATCGTGCTCGCGGACCCGCAGGGCAGCGCGCTCTACCGCTGGGTGAAGTTCGGCGAACTCAAGGCCGAGGGTCCGGGCTCGATCACCGAAGGCATCGGCATCGGGCGCATCACCGCCAATCTCAAAGATTCACCGATCGACGACGCCGTGCATATCCCGGACACCGAGTCCGTCGCGACCGTGTATCGATTGCTGCGCGAGGAGGGTCTCTTCCTCGGCAGCGCGAGCGGCGTCAACGTGGCCGGTGCGCTGCGCGTCGCGAAGGAGCTCGGCCCGGGTCATACGGTCGTCACGATCCTCTGCGACAGCGGCCACAAGTATCAATCGCGGTTGTTCAACCGCGAGTGGCTCGTCAGCAAGGGGCTAGGGTCCGCGATCGACATCGGATGATTGGTAGACATTCTATGGGATGTCACATATGATTTCGCCGTGCGTGTGGTCATCGACACCTCGGTCATCGTGGCAGGGCTGCGCAGTCGGCTCGGCGCAAGCAATCGGTTGCTGACGGCGATCGCCCATCGTCGCGTGCGGCCTCTGGTCACCACCGCCGTGTTCCTGGAGTACGAGGCGGTGCTGCTGCGGGCGGAGCAGCGGTTGGCCACCGGCATGAGCGAGGCCGATGTCTCGGGGTTCCTCGCTGCCTTGGCGGCCGCCGCGGAGCCCGTCGAGATCAGCTTCCGATGGCGGCCGCAGTTGCGGGACCCGGCGGACGAACTGATGCTCGAGGCGGCTGTCAACGGTCGTGCCGCCGCCATCGTCACGCACAATCTGACGGATTTTTCGCCGGCGGCGCCGAGATTCTCCGTCCGGGTGCTGACGCCGTCCCTGTTGTTGAACGAGTTGTCCAAGCGATGAGGTCCCCGCGATGAGCAAGAGCACCTATCCGTTGAAGCTGCCGAACTCGATCAAGGCCGCTGCCGCGCAGCTCGCGCGCGAAGAGGGCGTGTCGCTGAACCAGTTCATCGCCGCTGCGGTGGCTGAGAAGGTCGGTGTGCTGCGCACCACGGCCGAGTTCCTGCGCGAGCGTGCGGGCGATGCAAAGCCGAAGGACTTGCTTCGTTATGTGCGTGCCGCGCCGAAGGTTCCGCCGATGGTGCACGACCACGACGACTGATCGACGGCGGTCTCAGGGGGCGCGCGTGATGCGCCGCTCCGTCGGTGCGATGACGCTGCCTTCCGGTTCGCGGAGGGGCATCAGCAGTTTCTCGAGCGTGGTCGGCTCGCGCGGACCGACGCCCGCTTCGACCACCGCACTGTCGCCGAAGGTTCCGAAGACCCGGTCCCAGATGATGGCGGCGCAACCATAATTGGTGTTGCTCTCGGCGAGGTCGGCCGAGTGGTGCCGGATGTGCCAGGCGTTGGTGGTGAAGAGCCAGCCGATGACGCTTGAGTTCAGCCGCAGGTTGCTGTGCACGACCGCGGTCTGCACCAGCGTCAGCAGCACCGCGCCGTAGGCTGCGGCGCCGACGCCGAACAGCAGGTCGACGGAAATCGCGGGCAGCACGATCAGGAACAGCTCGATCGGGTGGTTCGCCCCGGCGTTGATGGCGTTGAGTCTCTTGAAGGCGTGGTGGGCGCCGTGCCCGGAGAGCCGCCACACCGGCGTCCAGCGATGCTCCGCCCGATGGATCCAGTACCAGATGAACTCGCTCAGGAAGAACACCAGCAGCGCCTGCGGTACGAGCGGCCAATGGTGGGGCCAGAGGTCGAGGTGCAGCGTCGCGCGGATCGCATCGAGCGGCGCCGTCAGATGGGTCTCATAAAGACCGCTCGCCGCGCCGCCGACCATGAAGCTGACCACCGCGATGCCGAGGACGACCAGCTTCTCGGTCGCCGGATGACGCCAGTGGGGACGGGCCGGGATGCGGTATTCGAGCGCACCCAGCAGGAGATGGACGCCGAGGAAGGTCAGGCCGAAGAGCGCTGGATTCTCCGGATCCGCGATCCAGGTCGCGATCACGCCGAGCAGCAACGCCGGCTGCAGAGCCCAGAAGACGACCCGCGTCAGCATCGATGCGTCCGTCGGCAGATGGCGGACCGAAACCGCCCTCTCGTGGGCGGGTGCCGTCATGGAGCCGCCCGCACCGGGACCGATTCGGGCTTGTCGAGGTCGCGCAGCAGATGCTCCGCCATCGCGCGGAACGCGGGCAGGGAGGTGGGGTCGAGGAACACATTGCCCGCCCAGGGGGCGGAGCCGAAGCGGGCGATCACCATCTCGGCTTTCGGGTCGATGTAGAGCGCTTGGCCGTGCACGCCGCGCGCCATGTACGCGCCATGGTCGTCGTGGGAGATCCACCATTGCGCGCGATAGCTCCAGCCGGGCAACGTCGCGTAGCCGCCCGCCTTGAACTTCTCGCGATCGCCGCCGCGGCGGATGTCAGCGATGACGCTCGCTGGCACGATCTGGCGTCCGTTCCACTCACCATCGCGGCGCAGCATCTCGCCGAACCGGGCGAGATCCCGCAGACCGAGGTTGAGGCCGCCCGCGCCCACGCCGTTGCCGGCAGGGTCGAGGCCGAGGTAGGCATCCTGCTCTGCGCCGAGCGGGCCGAAGAGGCGTTCTTGCAGCGCCTCAGCGGCGCTCTGTCCGGTGACGCGCCGGATCAGCCAGGTCAGCACCTCGGCGTTGGTCGAGCGGTAGGTGAAGCCTGCGCCGTGCTCGCCCTGTTTGCGCACGGTGGGCAGGAATTCATAGAGCGACTTCGGGCCCTGGTAGCCGGGCGGCCACGGCAGGATGCCGCCGGCGCGCGCGAAGTCCCAGACCTCTGCGTTGGGATCGGTGTAGGCCTCGGAATACTTCTGCGCGGTGGTCATGTCTAGCACTTCGCGAACCGTGGCGTCCTCGAAGGCCGAGCCCTTGAGTTCGGGGAGATACCGCGACACGCGCGCCCGTTCATCCAGAAGACCCTCGGCCACCAGCATCGCACCCAAAGTGCCGTAGAACGACTTGGTGACGGAGTGTGCGATGTGCTGCCCGGTCTCCGTGAGCGCGCCCGCGTAGCGCTCGTACACGATGGTGCCGCGGTGCAGGACGACGATGCCGTCGGTGTAGTTGGCGAGCAGCGACTCCGCCCAGGTCATGCGTGGCCGTTCGCCCGCCGCTGTGGCCATCGGCATGAAGCTCACGGCGTCGAGGTCGTCACGCAGCGCACGCGGCAGCGCGCTCACGGGCCCTTGGCCGCGCGAGACGCTGACCGTCGGGATGAGCTCGCGCCAATGCGAGAAGCTCCAGCGCAGCTGCGGGAACTGCATGTACGAGCGGTCGTGGAAGGCGATCTGGCGTTCGGGCGGCGGCGGGTCGCCCTGCATCCACCCCATCACGAGCGGATCGCTGGCGCGGGCGTCGAGGACGGGCGGCGGTGTCGCTGCGAGCGCACCCGTCGCGGCGACGGCGGCGAGGGCGATGACGGCGGTGCAAACACCGGCGATCAGGGAGGCGCGCATGCGGGCAGGCTCCGGGTTGCGGCGCGTCATGGCGACATGACCCGTTCGAAGGCCGCCCCTTGGCCCGGCGTCTCTTCGATATACACGGCGACCGACAGGATGTTGTCGGCGTGCAGCTCCGTGCCGAGTTCCGCCTCGAGGAGGTCGAAATAGGTCCGCGCGAGCGTCTCGCAGGAGATGTTGTCGGTGTCGAGGCGCACCACCTCGTCGGCGGGCAACACATAGCGCTTGCCGCAGAGCCGGAACTCGAACTCCCGACCGTCGTCGCGCAGCGTCTCGTGGAAGGGGTTGCGGATCGCGACCAGCACCTTCTCGTCCCAAGCGGCCGCGATCCGGCGCATGCCGGCCTTCAGGCGCGAGAACGGGATGGTGGATTCGAAGGAGGCGTCGCGCACCCGCACCGTGAGGCTGGGGACGTAGTTGTGCCCGTGCAGCGACTCTTTTGAGCCGTCCGGGAACACCGTCATGTGGCTGGCGGCGAACTTCAGCGCATCTTTTCGGATGCGGATTTCGTAGGATTCAAGCATCGAAACATCGTAGCAGAGGCTCGCCACGCCGGAGAAGGACAACACCCCCTCCGTCATCCGCGTCGCGCAGGCGCTCGGCCCGGGTCACACCGTTGCGACGCCCTGGCTCACGGTCGGCCTTGCCCGTCATCCGGCGGCTGCGGCGGACGATCGGCAGCGTTCAGGCTCAGCACGGCCTTCACCAGCAGATGCGCGCTCACCGGTGCGGTGATGAACAGGAACAGCGCGACGAGGATCTGCTCGGTGCCGCCCCGCCCCGCGCTGATGAAGAAGACGCAGGCGGCGAGCAGCACGCCACCGACGCCGAGCGTCGTCGCCTTGGTCGGCCCGTGCAGGCGCTTGTAGAAGTCGCTGAGCTTGGCCAGCCCGTAGGAGCCGACGAGCGCGAACGCGGCACCGCCCACCATGAGGGCGGCGACGATCCAATCCACCCACGCCGCGCTATTCAATGATATCTCCCCGCAGCAGGTACTTGGCGAAGGCCACCGTGCCGATGAAGCCGAGCAAGCCGATCACTATCGCCGCATCGAAGAAGGTCGGATCGTCGAGGCGCACCCCGGCCACCATCAGCCCTGCGAGACTGTTGATGTATAGGGTGTCGAGCGCGAGGACCCGGTCGGCCATCGAGGGGCCCCGCAGCAGCCGGAACAGGCAGAGCAGCATGGCGAGCGCCAGCATCGCCAGCGCGATGTCCGCGCCGGTCTGGATGACGACGCTCACGTGAAGATCTCCCGCAATGGCCGCTCGTAGCGCTGCTGGATGTCGCCGATCAGCGCCGCCTCGTCATCGACGTTGAAGGCATGCACCAGCAGCCAGCGACGGTCGGGCGCGATGTCCGCCGACAGCGTACCCGGCGTCATGGTGATCATCGCGGCGAGCACGGCGATGCCTTGCTCATTGGTGATGCCGAGCGGCACCCAGACGAAGCGCGGGCGGATCGCCGACTCGGGCCCGAGGATGAGCCGCGCCACCTCGAAGTTGGCGACCACGATATCTTTGATGAAGACGCCGAGCAGCGCCAAGGCCAGGCCGGCGCGACGCAGCGTCGTGACGCGCGGCGTGAGCGCCGACAAGGCAGGCGGCAAGGCGATCCCGAGCAGTGCGCCGAGCAGCCAATGCGCCGGGTGCAGCGTCTGGTTGAGGATCAGCCAGCAGGCCAGCAGCGCGAGCGAGCGCAGCGGATACGGGATGAGCCGCCTCATGTCGCCCCCAAGGCCGCGGCGGTCTGCCGCAGGAAGTCGTATGACGGATGCGCGAACAGCGCCATGACGAGCCCGCATCCGAGCAGCAGCAGCGCCGCCAGCAGGAGGCCGCGCCCGCCGACCCCGGTGCCTTGCACCGCCGGCGGGATCGCAGCCGCGGTCGACGGTCCCCAGAACACGGCGCTCGCACAGCGCGCCAGCGCGACCACCACGACGAGGCTGGAGAGCAGGACGACGGACCATATCCAAGCGTGCGCCGGTGTCGCCGCCGCGGCATCGAGCAGCAAGGCCTTGGCGATGAATCCGGACCCCGGCGGCAGTCCGGCCACGACCAGCGCCGTCACGAAGAAGAGCGCGGCGATCCAGGGCGCCTCGCGTACCGGTCGCCCAGCGTAGATCCGGTAGTCGGCGGCGACCGGCGTCGATGAGCCCGCCCGCCGGCGTGCGACGAACTCGACGGCGATGAACATCGCGCCGGCGGCGAATGTCGAGTGGGGCAAGTAGTAGAGCGCTGCGGCGGTCGCTGGCACGGTGCCAAGCCCGAGCGCCGCGAGCAAGGTGCCAGCTGACACCACCACGAGCCAGGCCACGAGCACACGCAGATCACGCGCGGCCAGCGCCCCGGCTGCACCCAGCAGCAGCGTGGCCAGCCCCGCCGGCAGCAACCACGGCAGGGCGAGCCCGGCGAGCGGGAGGGCCGTGGACGCCGTCTGCGGCACGGCCTCGAACAGCGCGCCATGTACGCGCAGGATCGAATAGATGCCGACCTTGGTCATGACCGCGAACAGCACGGCCACATGCACCGCCGCGGCGCCGTAGGTCCCGGGCAGCCAGAAGCCGAGCGGCAGCGCCGCAGCCTTGATGGCGAACACGGCGAGCAGCAGCAAGCCTGCGACCTGCGCAAGGCCTGCGTCGGACGCCGGCAGGGTCGCGAGACGGGCATCGAGATCGGCGATGTTGAGTGTGCCGGCGACGCCGTAGAACATCGCCGCTGCGATCAGGAACAGCGATGAACCGAGCAGGTTCACGGTCACATAGTGCAGGCCAGCACGCAGCCGTGCCGCTCCAGCGCCATCGAGCAGCAGGGCGTAGGAGGCGGCCAGCAGCACCTCGAAGAACACGAACAGGTTGAAGAGATCTGCGGTCAGGAACGCGCCGTTGAGCCCGGCCAGCTGGAACAGCAGCAGGGCGTCGAAGCGACGGCTGCCTTCGTTGCCCGCGGCCAGCCGGCAAGCGATCCCCATCACGGCGGTGATGGTGAGCATCATCGCCGCGAGCCGGTCGACGGCCAACGCGATGCCGAAGGGCGCCGGCCAGTCGCCGAGCGCATAGGTCCAACTTGCGCCGCCGGCGGTCTGAACGAGCAGCACCAGCGACATCGCCAGCAGCGACGACAGCGAGACCACCGTGATCGCGCGCACCCAGCCCGCGTGGCGCAGCAACACCAGCGACAGCGCGCCGGCCAACAGCGGCAGGGCCACGGGCAGCACCGCCAGATGCGGCAGCAGTCCCTCCATGGGCCTCACGGATCACCCCGCTCGCGTCCGCTGTCGCCGGCAGGGTCGCCGCCGTCCACATGATCGCCCCCGGACACCTCGCGCAGCTTCAGCGCGACCACGATCAACACCGCCGTCATCGCGAAACTGATGACGATGGCGGTGAGCACGAGCGCCTGCGGCAGCGGGTCGGTGTAGTGCTCGAGCGTGGTCGGCACGCCCTCGCGGAGGATCGGCGCGCGCCCCGCCACTGGGCGTCCCATGGCGAAGATGAACAGGTTCACCGCGTAGGAGATCAGCGTCATGCCGAGCACCAGTTCAAAGGTCCGCGAGCGCAGCGCGAGATAGATCCCCGTGGCGGTGATCGCGCCGATCGCGGTGGCGAGCAGCAGTTCCATCATGTCCTCCCCCCGTCATGCGGCGCGCCGGAGAGCCGGCCGAGCCGCGTGAGCGCGAGCGCGGCGGCGCCGGCGACCGTCAGGAACACGCCGAGGTCGAAGAACATCGCCGTGGCGATGGGCACCTTGTCGATCACGGGCAGCACCGGGGCGAGATACGCGCTCGTCAGGAAGGGATGTTCGAGCGCCAGACTGACGAGACCGGTGACCGTCGCGCAGGCGAGACCCCAGCCGATCCATGCCTCGAAGCGCGGCGTCGAGCGCTGTTCGACCCAGTCCACGCCGCTGCCGAGAGAGGGCAGCAACAGGCCGATGGCGAGCACCAGACCGCCGATGAAGCCGCCACCCGGTAGGTTGTGGCCGCGCAGGAAGAACCAGACCGCCACCAACGCGGTGAGCGGCAGCATCACCCGCGAGGTGATCTCGAGCATCAGCGAGCGCCCAGCCCCCGCTGCGGCGCCCGGTGACTTGATGTTCCCCGCTGTCTTTGTGTGCGGCAGCAGCGCGGCGACCAGCACCGCGGCCAGACCGAGCACGGTGATCTCGCCCAGCGTGTCGAAGGCGCGGAAGTCGACGAGGATCACGTTGACGGCGTTGGTGCCGAAGGCGCCGGGGACCGAGTTCTCGAGGAACCATGGCGCCAGGGAGTCCGGACGCGGCCGCGACAACACCGCATAGACGAGCGTGCTGATGCCGACGCCCGCGCCGAGGGCGAGGCCCGCGTCACGCCAGCGCCGCCGGGGCGGATCCGTGCGCGATGACCGTTGCGGCAGGAAGTTCAGCGCGAGCAGCAGCAGCAAGATCGACGCCACCTCCACCAGCAACTGCGTCAACAGCAGGTCAGGGGCGGATAGCGCGCCGAAGGTCAGGCTGACGGCGAGCCCGACGACGCCGAGGTATACCAAGGCCTCCAGCCGCTCGCGGTGGCGCGCGATCAGCGCTGCGAGCGAGCACAGCGTGAGCAGCCAGAGCGTCCAAGCCACCGGGCCCGCCGAGGTCGCAGCGGCCGTCAGCGGCGCGGTCGCGGGCTGCGGTGCGAGCAGCGTGAAGAGACCGAGCACGAGCGCGGCGAGCGTGATCAGCAGCACCGAGCGTTGCACGCTGCCGTTGACGAGCAGGTCGGTGAGCGCACGCGCCGCTCGCACCGCCGCGGCGACCGTGGCGTCGAAGATCTCGCGGCCACCGCGCGGCAGGTGCACGAGGTCATGCAGCCGGAACAGCCGCTGCAGCATCACGTACAGGGCGACCCCCACGAACAGCGCCAGCACGCTCATCAGCAGCGGCAGGTTGAAGCCGTGCCAGATCGAAAGAGAGTAGTCGGGCAGCGCACCGCCCACCACGGGCGCTGCGGTGACGGCCAGCACCGGACCCACGATCAGTGCCGGCAGGATGCCCACCAGCAGGCAGAGCATCGCCAGCGTGCCGATCGGCACCAGCATCCAGAACGGTGGATCGTGGGGATTCTGCGGCAGCGCGACCGGCTCGCCGTTCCAGAACACATCGTGGATGAAGCGCAGCGAATAGGCGACCGAGAATGCCGCGGCGACGGTGGCGAGCAGCGGTATCGCCACGGACAACAGCGGCCTGGCATCCAGCTGCAGCGTCTCCGCGAAGAACATCTCCTTCGAGAGGAAGCCGTTGAGCAACGGCACGCCGGCCATCGCCGCGGAGGCCACGATCGCCAGCACGGCGGTCAGCGGCATGTACTTGTGGAGCCCGTGCAGCCGCCGCATGTCACGCGAACCGGTCTCATGGTCGATGACCCCGGCCGCCATGAAGAGCGAGGCCTTGAAGATCGCGTGGTTGAGGATATGGAACACCCCGGCGACCGTGGCGAGCGGTGTCGAGAGGCCGAACAGCAGGGTGATCAGCCCGAGATGGCTGATGGTCGAGTAGGCCAGCAGGCCCTTCAGGTCGTGCTGGAACATGGCGATGTAGGCGCCGGTCACCAGCGTCGCCAGACCGGTCAACGACACGACGTAGAACCAGAGGTCGGTGCCGGCGAGCGTGGGATGCAGGCGGGCGATCAGGAACACGCCGGCCTTCACCAGCGTCGCCGAGTGCAGATAGGCCGACACGGGCGTCGGTGCCGCCATCGCCTGCGGCAGCCAGAAGTGCAGCGGGAACTGCGCCGATTTGGAGAACGCGCCGAGCAGGATCAGCACCAGGGTCGGCGCGTACCAGGGATGCGCGCGCACCACTTCGCCCGCGGCGAGCACGGCATCCAGCTGGAAGCTGCCGACGATGTTGCCGAGCAGCAGCACACCGCCGAGCAACGCGAGCCCGCCGAGCGCGGTGATGGTGAGCGACAGGCGTGCGCCCCGCCGGGCGTCGGCGCGATCCTGCCAGTAGCCGATCAGCAGGAAGGACGAGATGCTGGTGAGTTCCCAGAACACGACCAACAGCAGCAGGTTGTCCGCCAGCACGAGACCGAGCATGGCGCCCATGAAGACCATGAACAGCGCGTAGAAGCGCGCCATCGGGTCGTCGGCGGAGAGGTAGTAGCGCGCATACAGCACGACGAGTGCGCCGATGCCGAGCACCAACAAGGCGAAGGTCCACGCCAGACCATCGACCCGCAGCCCGAAGTCCGCGCCCTCGAAGGGCAGCCAGGGCCACGAGACGTGCGGGACATCGCCCGCGAACACGGCCGGGCCCTGCATCGCCAGCAGCGCTGCCGCGAGCAGGGTCGCACCGCCCGCGATGGCGGCGGCGGTGTTGCGCCGCCCGTTCGGCAGCGCGAAGAGCGCCAGCGCGGCGAGCCAGGGCAGCGCGAGTGCGGCGAGCAGCTGCAGCGGCATCACCGTTATCCGGGCCTTCCGACACGCTGAATGCGTGCCGTGGTCCCGACCAATGTCGCCATGGTCCGCCTCCAACGTGAGAACCTGATTTTACCCTGCGGGGTGCCTTGCATGCGACCGATCAGTGCACCGTCAGCAGTTCCCGAGGCCGTGCAAGGCCCTCTCGAGCCGTCCGGGAACACCGTCATGTGGCTGGCGGCGAACGTCAGCGCATCTTTTCGGATGCGGATTCCGTAGGATTCAAGCATCGAATCGTCGTAGCAGAGGCTCGTCATGCCAGAGAAGGACATCACCCCATCCGTCATCCTCATCACCGGCGCCGGCAAGGGGATCGGCCGCGCGGTGGCCGAGGGTTTGGCGGCGCGCGCCCGGCAGTCCGGCGCGCAGGTTCGATTGATGCTCGCGGCGCGGACCCAGGCCGACCTCGAGGCGCTCGTGGCACAGCTGCAGGGGGGGTCTGTCGGATGCGCAAGCATCGCCTGCGACCTCGCGGATGCCCCGTTGCGGCCGCTCGAGGCCTGCCTCGGGCGGTATGGCCGCATCGATGCGTTGATCCACAGTGCAGGCGTGGGGCGTTTCAAAGATTTCCTCGAGCAGACGCCCGAGGACCTCGAGTTCACGCTGAAGACGAACGTCACCGCGACCTTCCTGCTGTTGCAGGGGGCTTACGCTGCGATGAAGTCGCAGGCGCCGCGGCACGGGATGCGCGGCCAGATCCAGGTCGTCACCTCCATCGCGGCCGAGCAGCCCTTCGCGCAGAGCTCGACCTATTGCCTGAGCAAATACGCGCAGCGCGGCTTGCTGGATGTCATGCGGCTCTATGGCCGCCAGGACGGGATCCGCATCCTCGAGGTGCGCCCGGGTGCGGCCTACACGCCGATGTGGGGTGAGGTGGACCCTGTGCAGGTCGCGCGCATGATGGCGGCCGAGGATGTCGCGCAGCCCATGATCGACGCACTCGCGTTGTCCTCGCGGGCGGCGCTCGAGGTGATCACGATCCGTCCATTGCAGGGTGATCTTTGAGCGGGTTCAAGGCTCCCCGGCGGGTTGGTCTGGCCCACTAGGCGCGCTTGGGTCGGCGTCGCCTTCGTCACCGGCATCGGCGAGGGAACGCAGCTGTCCCGCGAGCGCCGAGGTGTCGCCCGCCCCGGCCGCCGCGTCGATCGACTGCATGAACGCCCTGACCTTCGCCGAGAGCAGCCCGCCGTGCGGGTTGAAGGCGATCGGTTGCAAGGCGGCGCGTGCCTCGGCGAGTTTGCCCTCCACCAACCGACGATGGGCCAAGGCCAGGGACACCTCGTGTGCGTAAGGTGCGATCCCGGCGGCTTGTTCTAGCGCCGCGATCGCGTTGGGGGTCGGGTCCGTACCGGTGGCCGAGTAGCTGAGATAGAAGCGGTACAGCGGTACGGGGTGGTCGTTCTCCACCCGGTTGAGGGCCACGAACGCACGGCGGGCATCCCGCATGGCGGTCTCGTCCCCGGAGCGCTGCGCCTTGTCGAAGAGGGCATAGCCCTTGCGCAGGTGCGCGTTGACGTTTGCGGGATCGATGGCGAGCGCGGCATCCGCGGCGGCGATCGCCGCGTCGTCGTTGCCTGCGTCGTGCTCGGCCTCGGCGAGCGCCGCGAGCACGGCGGCATCGGCCGGGAAGCGGGCGGCGATCGCGCGCGCGTCGGCAAGGATGCTGCGGGCGGTCTCCTCAGAGCCGACGCCGCGTTTCGATCGCATCACGACCGGCATGATCGCCGCTTCGCCGGGACGCATGACCCGCGTGGCGATCTCGCCGGTGGGCAGCGCACTGCCCTTGATCACGAGGGTCTGCAGGCTGCGCCGCCTCATATAACTGCCGATCTCCCGGTCGAGCTTCACGAGGTCACCGAACGCCGACTCCGCGGCCTGACGGGACGGGGTGCCGGCCGCTAGCGCCGTGAGGTATGCGGTGAGCTGCCCTCGGCGTGCCGGTTCGAAGGTGAGGTAGTGGTAGAGGAGCCATGCCCGGCCGTAGTAGGCGTCGTACCGCGGGTCCTTGCCCTTGCGCTTCTCGTAATGCTCTTGGTCCACGAGGTCGATGACGGTGACGTCGGGCGCCTGGAACAGTTCCGGTGCCCGGTGGTTGGCCGGACGCCCGAGGGTGACCGAGCCGTCCGAGGCGAAACTGGCCGACGCGAAGAACTCGGCCGATCCTTCGGCGAACCAACGCGGCGGCGTGAGCCGGCTATTGGCGAAGGTGAAGTGGTGGGCGTACTCGTGCAGCAGGACGATGGTGGAGAAGTTGAGGTCGAAGTCGCCGCTGCGTGCAGCGAGCACCCTCGGCGCGAACGCCACGGGCCCTTCGAGGCGCGGGGAGTAGAATCCACTGATGTTCCGGGCGTTGCCCCCGTTCTGCGCATAGAGCTTGCGCAGGTCGGTGTCGCTGCCGACGATGTAGACCGTCACCCGCGCCGATCGGGTCGGTTTCGTCCTGGGGACGCCCGTCACCGCGGACATCGCGCCGTCGAACCGCTCCAGCTGCTCGGCGAAGCGGCGCAGGTTGCGTTCGTTGGTCTCGCCGTAGACCACGAAATGGTCGGTCGAGGCCTCCATCCACTCGGCGTGGACCGGGGCGGCGGCGAGCAGGAGCAGCAGGACGGAGAACGACTTGCGCATCACGGAACCCCTCGTCGGTGTGGACGCGACCCGACATGGACAAAAATATGGCGAGGACCCCGCTGATGCAATACCTTCCTCCTCCGGCCACCTGCCTACGATCGGATCCGTTTCCATGACCGATGCCCCCGACCTGGATTCCTTCGCCCCCGGCCTCCGCGCGCTCGTGTTCGGCGCAGGCGGCGGGATCGGCGCCGCGTTCGTGACCGAACTCGGCGCGAATCCGCGGGTCGCGAAGGTCTACGCGGCGGCGCGCAGCGCCGAGGCACCGTGGCAGTTCGACCTCACGGACGAAGCCCGCATCGAAGCGGTCGCGAAGGCCGCCGCCGCCGAGGGGCCGCTCGATCTCGTGCTGGTCGCGACCGGCGTGCTGCACAGTCCGACGCTGCGGCCCGAGAAGACTTGGCGCAGCTTGGACGCCGCGGCGCTCGCCGAGGCTTTCGCCATCAACGCCACCGGACCCGCGCTCATCGCCAAGCACACGCTCGGTCTGCTGCGCCGCGACGCGAAGTCCGCCTTCGCCTGTCTCTCGGCGCGGGTCGGCTCGATCGAGGACAACCGCTTGGGCGGTTGGCACGCCTACCGCGCGTCGAAGGCGGCGCTCAACATGCTCATCCGCAGCTGCGCCGTCGAGCTGCAGCAGCGCAACCCCGCCGCGCTCTGCGTCGCGCTGCATCCCGGTACCGTCGACACGCGGCTCTCGCAGCCGTTCCAGGGCGGTGTGCCGTCGTCGAAGCTCTTCACGCCTGCGATGTCAGCCCGCTCGTTGTTGGGCGTCCTCGACCGGCTGACGCCCGCCGACAGCGGACGCCTCTTCGCCTGGGACGGGCAGGCGATACCGTTCTAATTCATCGACCTGAAGCGTCTCACCGCAGCCGCGTGAGCCCCGGCAGACGGTCGAAGGCCGGATCGAAGCTCAGCACGCTCTCGATCCCGTGACGCTGCAGGGTCGCGACATGCAGCGCGGCGCGCACCGGCAGCGTCGGATATTGGAGGACCAGCTGCTTGGCGCGCTCGACGGTGTCCCGGTCCATGGGCAGCACTTCGTCCACCACGCCGAGCAGCGCATCGATCGCGGGCTGGATGCCGCCGCGCCGCTCGAGCGCGGTGTAGCGGTGCAGGATCTCGGTCAGCACTTCGGCGTCGGTGACGAGCCGCACGCGCTGCGTGACGAGCGCCTCGAGGCGCCGCTGCGCATCCACCTTGTTCGGGTGTGCGGCGCCGACGAGGTACATCGGGACATTGGCGTCGATGAACACCATGGGTGCTGCCGCGGGGGGTCTCAGTAGCCGCCCGCGCTCGCCGCGGGGTCGTTGCCGGGTCCGGGCCCGGGCCCGGGTCCGGTGGCATAGCCGCGCTCAGTCTCGCCGATGAGGCGCTCGATCGGGCCGGTCGGCCCGGCGTGGCGCACGGCCGCGCGGATCGCCGCCAGTTTGCGATCCACATCCGCCGTTGAGGCGTCGCGGCGGGCAGCGGCGAGGGCTTGGCGCACCCATTCGGCCATCGTCATGCCGCGGCTGGTCGCAGCGGCTTGCAGAGCGGCGTACTCGGCCTCATCGAACAAGACTTGAAGCCGCTTTGTCATAGCATGAGTCTGGATGACTCATGCTTATGAGTCAATGTGAGCGGACGCCTTTTCTCCTGCCCCGACCAGTGGTTATAGTCCCGCCGGGGATTTGGGAGCAGCGCATATGAATGATTCCACCATCGTCGGGCCTACGGTCCGCGCCACCCGCCCCGGCAAGCAGGGCCTCTACGATCCTCAATTCGAGCGCGACGCTTGCGGCGTGGGCTTCGTGGTGGACATCCAGGGCCGCAAGTCCAACAAGATCCTGCGCAATGCGCTCGAGGTCCTGAAGAACCTCGACCACCGTGGTGCCTGCGGTTGCGAGGTCAATACCGGCGACGGCGCGGGTGTGCTCATGCAGATGCCGCACGCCTTCCTGAAAGCCGCAGCCAAACAGGCGCATATCACGCTCCCGGAGCCCGGCGAGTACGCCTGCGGGATCATCTTCATGCCGCGCAACTCGACGCAGCGGCGACGGCTCGAGGAGACCTTCGCACGCGTGGTGCAATCCGAGGGGCAGGTCTATCTTGGTGGCCGAACGGTGCCCACCGACAACTCGATGCTCGGCGAGACGGCACGCGCGAGCGAACCGTTCATGCGCCAGGTGTTCATCCAGCGCGGCGCTGATACGCCCGATGTCGAGGCCTTCGAGCGCAAGCTCTATGTCATCCGCAAGCGCGCCTACAACGAGATCCGTGTCTCGACGCTGGGCGGCGCCGAGTCCTGGTATGTCGCGAGCCTGTCCCACAAGACGCTGGTCTACAAGGGGATGCTGCTGACGATGCAGCTCGACCAATATTTCCCCGACCTGCGAGATGAGCGCCTCGAGACCGCCATCGCGCTCGTGCATTCGCGCTTCAGCACCAACACTTTCCCGAGTTGGGACCGCGCCCACCCCTACCGCTACATCGCGCACAACGGCGAGATCAACACCCTGCGCGGCAACGTCAACTGGATGCGCGCCCGCGAGGCGCAGCTCGAGTCCTCGCTCTTCGGCGATGACATCGCGAAGATCGCGCCCATCGTCAACGTCAACGGCAGCGATTCTTCGATGTTCGACAACGTGCTGGAACTGATGGTGCTCGCCGGCCGTCCGCTCGCCCACGCGATGATGATGATGATCCCGGAGCCTTGGTCGAAGCACGAGACCATGGACCCCGCCCGCCGCGCGTTCTATCAGTTCCACTCGAGCCTGATGGAGCCCTGGGATGGTCCCGCTGCGATCTGCTTCACGGACGGCGTGCGCATGGGCGCCGTGCTCGACCGCAACGGCCTGCGGCCGGGGCGCTACTGGGTCACCAAGGACGGCATGGTGGTCGCCGCCTCCGAGACGGGCGTACTCGACATCCCGCCCGCCGACATCGTCCGCAAGGGCCGTCTGCAGCCCGGCCACATGTTCATGGTCGACACCGAGCAGGGGCGCATCATCGACGATGAAGAGATCAAGCGCAGCGTGGTGCAGGAATGGCCCTACGCCGAGTGGCTGGGTGAGCATCTCGTCCACCTCAAAGAATTACCGGCGGCGCCGAAGCTGCCGCCGCCGGAGCCCGAGCTGCTGCATGCGCGCCAGATCGCCTTCGGCTATACCTTCGAGGACCTGCGCATCCTGATGGCGCCGATGGCCCGCGACGGCGTCGAGGCCGTGGGATCGATGGGCAACGACACGCCGCTCGCGGTGTTGTCGCAGCGTTCGCGCCTGCTCTATGACTACTTCAAGCAGCTCTTCGCGCAGGTCACGAACCCGCCCATCGACAGCATCCGCGAGGAGATCATCACCTCGTCGGATGTCTGGCTCGGCCCCATGGGCAATCTGCTCGAGCCGCGACCGACCGACTGCCGCCGCGTCGAACTGAAGGCGCCGGTGCTCACCAACGAAGAGTTCGCCAAGGTCCGGCGCCTGTCGTTGCCCGGTCTGAAGGTCGGGACGCTCTCGCTGCTGTTCCGCGCCGCCCGCGGTGCCGAGGGCATCGCCAAGTCGATGGAGCAGCTCTGCGACGAAGCGCGGCGCCTGGTCGAGGAGGACGAGGTCAACATCCTCATCCTGAGCGATCGTGGCGTGTCGCGCGACGAAGCCGCCATCCCGGCGCTGCTCGCCGTCTCGGGCCTGCACCATCACCTCATCCGCGAAGGCTTGCGCACCCGCGTGTCGCTCGCCCTGGAGACCGGCGAGGCGCGCGAGGTCCATCACTTCGCGCTCCTGATCGGCTACGGCTGCAATGTGGTGAACCCCTACCTCGCCTTCGAGTCGCTCGACGGCATGATCCGCGACAACCTCCTGACCAATGTCGATCACAAGCTCGCCTGTGCGAACTTCGCCAAGGCGGCGACCAAGGGCGTGGTCAAGGTGATGTCCAAGATGGGCATCTCCGCGGTGCAGAGCTACCACGGTGCGCAGGTGTTCGAGGCCGTCGGTCTGCGTCAGGACCTGATCGACCAGTACTTCACGGGAACGGCGTCGCGCGTCGGTGGCGTCGGTCTCGATGTGATCGCCGAGGAATCGCTGATGCGCCACCGCGCAGCCTTCCCCGAGCGTGCGGTCACCGGCCCCGCGTTGCCCGCGGGCGGGCAGTACCAGTGGCGCGCCGACGGCGAGTTCCATGTCTTCAACCCCGAGAGCATCCATCGCTTGCAGAAAGCGGTGCGCACCGGCAGTTACGCCACCTACAAGTCCTATGCATCGCTCATCGACGAGCGTGCACGCAACCTCTCGACGCTGCGCGGCCTGCTCGATTTCAAGAAGGGCGACCCTGTCCCCCTCGACGAGGTCGAGTCCGTCGAGAGCCTCGTCACCCGCTTCAAGACCGGTGCGATGAGCTACGGCTCGATCAGCCAGGAAGCGCACGAGACGCTCGCCATCGCGATGAACCGCATCGGCGGCAAGAGCAACACGGGCGAGGGTGGCGAGGATCCGGAGCGTCGGCAGCCGTTGCCGAACGGCGATTCAAAGAATTCAGCGATCAAGCAGGTCGCCTCGGGCCGCTTCGGTGTCACCAGCGAGTACTTGGTGAGCGCCAAGGAGATCCAGATCAAGATGGCGCAGGGCGCCAAGCCGGGCGAAGGCGGACAGCTGCCGGGCACGAAGGTCTATCCCTGGATCGCCAAGGCGCGGCACACCACGCCGGGTGTGGGGCTGATCTCGCCGCCGCCGCACCATGACATCTATTCCATCGAGGACCTCGCGGAACTGATCCACGATCTGAAGAACGCCAACCGTGCCGCGCGCATCAGCGTGAAGCTGGTGGCCGAGGTCGGCGTCGGTACCATCGCTGCGGGCGTCGCCAAGGCGCATGCCGATGTGGTGCTCATCAGCGGCCACGACGGTGGCACCGGTGCCTCACCGCTCACCTCGACCACGCACGCGGGTCTGCCCTGGGAGCTCGGGCTGGCCGAGGCGCACCAGACCCTCGTGCTCAACAATCTGCGCAGCCGCATCACGGTCGAGACCGATGGGCAGTTGAAGACGGGACGCGATGTCGCGATCGCCGCGCTGCTCGGTGCCGAGGAGTTCGGGTTCTCCACCGCGCCTCTGGTGTCGGTGGGCTGCATCATGATGCGTGTCTGTCACCTCAACACCTGTCCGGCGGGCGTCGCGACGCAGGATCCGCGGCTGCGTGAACGCTTCGCGGGTGATCCGCAGCATGTGGTGAACTTCATGCGCTTCGTCGCGAGCCACCTACGCGAGATCATGGCCGAGCTCGGCTTCCGTCGTCTCGAGGAGATGGTCGGCCGCGTCGATCGGCTCGAGCCGAAGGTGGCGCTCGATCACTGGAAGGCGCAGGGGTTCGATTTCAGCAACATCCTCTACCAGCCCGACTCGGGTGCGGAGGTCGGACGCTATCGGCAGATCGACCAGGACCACGGACTCGACAAGTCGCTCGATGTGACGACGCTGCTCGATCTGTGCAAGCCGGCGATCGAGCGCGGTGCCGAGGTCGAGGCCAGCCTCCCGATCCGCAATGTCAACCGTGTGGTCGGCACCATCACCGGCAGCGAGGTCACCAAACGCTTCGGCGCAGCGGGTTTGCCGGAGGACACCATCCGTCTGCATTTCACCGGCTCGGCAGGGCAGAGTTTCGGCGCCTTCCTGCCGCACGGCATGACCTTCACCCTCGAGGGGGACGCCAACGATTACGTCGGCAAGGGCTTGTCGGGCGGCAAGCTCGCGATCTTCCCATCGAGCGAGGCGACCTTCCCGGCCGAGCGCAACATGATCATCGGCAATGTGGCGCTCTACGGCGCGACCGGCGGCGAGGTGTTCATCCGCGGCATGGCGGGCGAACGCTTCGCGGTGCGCAACAGCGGGGTCGACACCGTGGTGGAAGCCGTGGGTGACCACGGCTGCGAATACATGACCGGCGGCCGCGTCGTCGTGCTGGGTCCCACGGGCCGCAACTTCGGCGCCGGCATGTCGGGCGGCGTCGCCTATGTGCTCGATGAGGACGGCGCCTTCGCCGCCGGTCGTGTCAACGCGCAGATGGTCGAGGTCGGCAGCGTCGACGATCCCGTCGAAGCGGAGGCGCTGCGTGCACTCATCGCCCGTCATGCCGAGGTGACCGGCAGCACCCATGCCGCAGCGCTGCTCAAGACCTGGCCGCGCACGCTGGCACGCTTCGCACGCGTGATCCCCAAGGACTACAAACGCGTGCTCGCCTGTCTGCAACGCGCCCACGACCAGGGTCTCTCCGGGGACGAGGCGGTGATGGCGGCCTTCGAGGAGAATTCGCGCGATCTCGCGCGCGTGGGGGGCAACTGATCATGGGTAAGCCGACCGGGTTCATCGAATACCTGCGCGAGACGCCGCTCGACCGCTCGCCGTCCGAGCGTGTGCGCGATTGGAAGGAGTTCCACCACCAGCTCGATGAGAAGTCGCTGCGCAACCAGGCCGCACGCTGCATGGACTGCGGCGTGCCGTTCTGCCACACCGGCAAGGCGATGAGCGGCGGTGCGTCGGGCTGTCCGGTCAACAACCTGATCCCCGAGTGGAACGATCTCGTCTACCGCGGGCTGTGGCGCGAGGCGCTCGAGCGGCTGCATCGCACCAACAATTTCCCTGAGTTCACCGGGCGCGTCTGCCCCGCGCCCTGCGAAGGGTCTTGCGTGCTCGGTATCAACGCGCCGCCGGTCTCGATCAAGAACATCGAGAACAGCATCATCGAGCGCGGTTTCGAGGAGGGCTGGGTCGTCCCGGAGCCGCCGAAGACCCGCACGGGTCGCAAAGTCGCCGTGGTGGGATCGGGTCCTGCAGGGCTCGCCGCCGCGCAGCAGCTCAACCGTGCCGGACATTCGGTGACGGTGCTGGAGCGCGCCGACCGCCCGGGCGGGCTGCTGATGTACGGCATCCCGAACATGAAGCTCGACAAGCAAGAGGTGGTGATGCGCCGCATCCACCAGCTCGAACAGGAAGGCATCCGATTCGTCTACAACGCCGAAGTCGGCGACAACTACGAGGCGCAGATGATGCGTCGGGACTTCGACGCCGTCGTGCTCTGCACCGGCGCGACGGTGCCGCGCGACCTGCCGGTCGAGGGCCGGGCGTTGCAGGGCGTGCACTTCGCGATGGATTACCTCACAGACGCCACCCGTGCGCTGCTCGGCAAGGGGCCGAAGAGCGCGACGATCCAGGCCAAGGGGCTCGATGTGGTGGTGATCGGTGGCGGCGACACCGGCACCGATTGTGTCGGTTCGGCGATGCGCCAAGGCTGCCGTACGCTGACGCAGTTCGAGATCCTGTCGAAGCCGCCGACCGAGCGTGCCGAGGACAACCCGTGGCCGGAATGGCCGCGGGTCTACAAGACGGATTACGGCCAGGAGGAAGCCGCGGCCAAGTTCGGACGCGATCCGCGGTCCTACCTCACCACGGTCAAGCGCTTGGTGGGCGATGAGGCGGGTCGCGTCAAAGAATTGGTGACCGTCGAGGTGGGTTGGGAGATCGACGCGCAGGGCCGGTCGATGCCGGTCGAGCAGCCGGGTACCGAGCGCCGCCAACCGGCACAGCTCGTGCTGCTTGCGATGGGGTTCACCGGTCCTGACGGCAGCTTGCCGCTCGATCTCGGGATCGAGCTCGATGAGCGCCGCAACATCCGCGCCGACGCGGCGAGCTACACGACGAGCGTGCCCGGCGTGTTCGCAGCGGGCGACTGTCGTCGCGGTCAGAGCCTCGTGGTCTGGGCGATCGCTGAGGGCCGCGGGGCGGCGCGCGAGTGCGACCGTTGGCTGATGGGATCGACCGACCTGCCTTGAGGGTTTCCGCCTTTGATATATTGGGCCGTCGGTCCTCGACGCGGGGACTTCTTTGGAGCGACCCCATGACCCGATCACAGCCCGTTTTCGCCCTGCCTGCGCTGGCGTTGTCCCTCATCGCCGCGGGCCTGCTCACCGCTTGCGGCAGCAAGCCCGCTGCGGAGGTCGCTGCGGCACCGACTGCGGCACCGACCGCGGCGCTGCCTGCGGCGACGCCCGAGCAGGTCGTCGCCGATCTCTACGCCGCGCTCGCCGCGGCGCGGCCGAGCGGCGCCCCCACCGACGCGCAGCGCCTGATCCTGGCACCGCTGCTGTCCGCCGAACTCACCGGTCTTCTGCAGCGGGCCGATGCGGCGCGCGCCGCCGCCCGTGCGGCAGCGCCCACCGAAAAGCCGCCGTTCACAGACGGCGATCTGTTCTCCAGCCTCTTCGAGGGGCCGACCGCCTTCACCGTGGGCAAAGCGGTGTCGGCGGCGGCGGCGCCCGGCGGCCGTCTCGGTGACCTGCAGGTCCCCGTGGATCTGAGGCACACGATCGATCCGGCCGCGGGCGGAGGCGAGCCAGCCATCTGGACCGACACCGTGCTCCTGCGGGAGGAGTACGGGCGCTTCGTCGTCGCCGACATCGCATTCGGTGGCGGCTGGGATTTCGCGAACAAAGGCACCATGGTCGCGTCGCTGCGCGCAGGGCTCGGCGAGCCGCGCTGACATGCCCCGGATGTCGTGGT
>CALGVD010000087.1 GCA_937920275.1 uncultured Pseudomonadota bacterium | reverse complement strand
GGCAAGTCCAAAGCCAACAACAACGAGGGCAGCAAGATCCTCTCCATGCCTGAGCGCCGCCCGGCCGCACTGCCCGAGGAGCGCCAATCACAGCTGAAACAGCTGATCGCGCTCGGCAAGGAACAGGGCTATCTGACCTACTCGCAGATGAACGATTACCTCCCCACCGAGATGGTCGACCCCGACCAGATCGAGGAGATCGGCAACACGCTGCAGGACATGGGCATTCCGCTCTACGAGAAGGCCCCCGAGAACGACGCCCTGCTCGCGCCCGAGACCAGCGCCCCCGCCGACGACGAGGCCATCGAGGAAGCGGCGGCAGCGCTCGCAGCGATCGACGCCGAACTCGGTCGGACCACCGATCCGGTGCGGATGTACATGCGCGAGATGGGCACCGTGGAACTGCTCACCCGCGAAGGCGAGATCAGCATCGCCAAGCGCATCGAAGAAGGGCTTGAGGCGGTACGCAACCAGGTCTCGCTCTACCTGCCCACCTATGATTTTCTGTTCCGCGCCTACGAGCCGGTGAAAGCCGGCACCGGCAGGATCGCCGACCTGATCGTCGGATTCATCGACCCGAACGCGCCCGATGTCATCGCCCAGCCGCAGAACCCGACCAAGGTCGAGGCCGTGCCGGTGGCTGCGGAGACCGACGATGCGACAGATACCGAGGAGACCGAAGCGGTCGACACGGGCCCGGACCCGATCGAGGTCGCCCAACGCTTTGCCTCGCTGACCAAGCTCCATGGTCAGCTGCTCGGCGCGGTCGCGAAGACCGGCATCGCCGATCCCAAGACCCAAAAACTGCGCAAGAAGTTGGCCGGCGAGTTCATGGAACTCAAGCTCGCGCCGCGCATGTTCGAGGCGTTGATCAACAACCTGCGCACGCATGTCTTCGAGATCCGCCAGCTCGAGAAAGAGATCATGCAGATCGCCGTGCGCGATGCTGCGATGCCGCGCAAAGAGTTCATCTCGAGCTTCCCCCGCAACGAGACCGACCCCCAATGGGCGGCGAAGCACGCCAAGTCCGGCAAGAAATGGTCGGCTGCGATCGCAAAACTCGAGGGCGAGATCCGTCGCCGTCAGGAGCAGTTGGTCGTGATCGAGCAACGGCACCGGCTCCCGGTACCGGACATCAAGGACATCAACCGCGAGGTCTCCATCGGCGAGGCCAAGGCGCGACGCGCCAAGAAGGAGATGGTCGAGGCCAACCTGCGCCTCGTGATCTCCATCGCCAAGAAATACACCAACCGCGGGCTGCAGTTCCTCGACCTCATCCAGGAAGGCAACATCGGCCTGATGAAGGCGGTCGACAAATTCGAGTACCGCCGCGGCTACAAGTTCTCCACCTACGCGACCTGGTGGATCCGCCAGGCCATCACCCGCTCGATCGCCGACCAGGCCCGCACCATCCGTATCCCCGTGCACATGATCGAGACCATCAACAAGCTGAACCGCATCTCGCGGCAGATGTTGCAGGAGATGGGTCGCGAGCCGACGCCCGAAGAGCTCGCGGTACGCATGGAGATGCCCGAGGACAAGGTCCGCAAGGTCCTCAAGATCGCCAAGGAGCCGATCTCCATGGAGACACCGATCGGCGACGACGAGGACTCACACCTCGGCGACTTCATCGAGGACACTTCGGTGGCCTCGCCGATCGATCAGGCGACCGCCGAGTCGCTGCGCGAGACCACGCACGCCGTGCTCGCCCAGCTCACGCCGCGTGAGGCCAAGGTGTTGCGCATGCGTTTCGGCATCGACCTCAGCACCGACCACACCCTCGAGGAGGTCGGCAAGCAGTTCGATGTCACCCGTGAGCGTATCCGCCAGATCGAGGCCAAGGCGCTGCGCAAGCTGCGCCATCCGAGCCGCAGCGAGCAACTGCGCTCCTTCCTGATCGAAGATTGAGCACCGGCTCTTCATGACCCGGCGCTTTTACGGCCTCGTACTCGCACTCGCGGCGATGTCCACGACCGGCTGGACGGCAGAGGGCTCATCGTCGCAGAGCCTCATCGACGGGCGCGGTTTCCTCCTGGTAGGCACTTTCGTCAACAGCACCGCCCTCGACATCCGCCTCGATTCATCGACCGGTCTCCCGGGCACCGAGATCGATTGGGGTCAGCGCTTCGGACTGGAAGACTCCCGACGGTTCCGGCTCGATGGCGTCTGGCGGTTCACGCCGAAGCACCACCTGCGACTGCTCTACACCGACTACTCGCAGACCGACCGCACGACGCTCGACAGCATCGTGCAATGGGGTGATGACACCTTCCCGGTCAACGCAGAGGTCACCGGCACGCTCGGCTTCGAGGTCATCGAGGCGGCCTACGAATACGCGTTCGTCAATTCCCCCGAGCGGGAGATCGCTGTCTCAGTGGGTCTGCACTACACGACGCTAGAAGCCCGCCTCTCCGCCACCGAGTCGTCGCCGACGACCGGCGCCCGCACGATCGGTGGGCCACGATCCGTCGAAGCGCCATTGCCGGTGGTCGGGGTGCGCGGGATGTGGCGCATCGGCAAGCATTTCTATCTGGACGCGCAGGCCCAGTATTTCGCGCTCGCCATCGACGACATCAAGGGCGGCCTCTACAACTACCGCGCCGCGCTCATCTGGCATCCGACGCGGCGCGTCGGCATCGGCGCCGGCTATGATTCTTTCGGGGTCGACATCGATCTGCGCCGCGACGACTTCCGCGGCAAGGTCGATTGGGTCTACCGAGGGCCGCAGGTCTTCGTCAGCGTCGCGTTCTGACCGACGTCGCGTTCTGACCGACGCGCTCGACGACACGGCGCCGACGCACCCGCGCCAAACCCCACACACCGAGCAACGCCAGACCGAGCAGGTCCATCGACCCGCCGCCGCCGCCCGGATCGGTGGTGCGGTTGGTGACGGTGATGGTGAAAGTCATCGGCGCGCTGGTCAGCAGCCCGTCCGAGGCGGTCACGCTGATGGTGTAGTCGCCGCCCGGCGAGGCGCTCGACCAAGAGAGTACGCCCGCCGGTGTCAGCGTCGCACCGCTCGGCAGACCGGTGGCCGAGAAAGTGATCGGGTCGCTCTCCGGGTCGGTACCCGTGATCGTGAGATTGACGGCCGACTGCAGCCGCACCGTGAAGTTGTTGACCTGGGTGACCGATGGCGCGGTATTGGCGCGGACCTCGAGCGCCACGATGCCCGGAGCGCTGGTCAGCAGGCCGTCCGAGGCGGTGATCGAAAGGTTGTAGGTGCCGACAGGGGTCGCGTTGGACCACGCGAAGGCCCCCGCCGGGGAGAAAGTGGCCCCGGTGGGCAGACCGGTCGCCGCGAAGGTCACGGCGTCGTTCTCCGCATCGGTAGCGGTCGCCGTGAAAGCGACCGAACCCCCGACCCTCACCCTCTGCGCCGCAAGGGACGCGAGGACGGGTGCGGTGTTCGCAGTCACCGTGATCGAGACGCTACGGGTGCTGCTCAACACACCATCGGTGGCGTTGACGATGACGGTGTAGCTGCCCGCGACCGGAGAACCCCAGAAAAAGGCTCCGGCTCCTTCGCCGACGCTGAAGCTCGAGCCTGCCGGCAGCCCGCTCGCCGACAGCGTCACGGGATCGTTCTCGGCATCGGTCGCGGTGATGTTGAAACTCAAAGACTGCCCCGCGCGCACCGTCTGGTTCGGCACCGCAGTGATGACTGGTGCGGTGTTCGCCAGCACGGCGATGGTCACGGTGCGTGCGGCGCTCGTGAGGAAACCATCGGTGGCGGTGACCGAGACGGTGTACGACCCGGCCGGTGCGGCGTTGGGCCAGGAGAACGCCCCCGCTGCAGTGAAGGTCGCGCCGGCGGGCAAGCCGGTCGCCGCGAAGCTCACGGGATCGCCCTCAGGGTCGGTGGCCGCCGCGACGAACGACACAGTCTGACCGACACGCGCGCTCTGGTTCGGGATCACATTGACGGTCGGTGCATTGTTGGGCGCGACGGTGATCCTGACGGCCTGTGCCGCGCTGCTCAAAGAACCATCCGAGGCCGTGACCGATACCGTATAGACACCTGCCACCGCGGCGGCCCAGTCGAACACGCCTGCCGGAGTGAAGGTCGCGCCAGCGGGCAGCCCCGACGCGGCGAAAGTGAGCGTGTCGCCCTCGGCGTCGCTGCCGGAGGCCGTGAAACGGACGGCTTGGCCGGCACGCACGGACTGGTCGGGTATCGCGGCCACCACCGGCACCGTATTGGAGCGCAGGTTGACCGTGGCCGAAGCGGAGGCGCCGGTCACATCCGAGGCGGTGAACCGGAAGCTCAAGGCACCGCCCGGGGACGGCGCCGTGAAGCTCGCCGTGGGGGTGGTCGCACCGGACAGCGTGACCATCGGGCCCGACAACTGCTGCCAAGCGTAGCTGAGGTCGGCGGCGGCGCCGGAACTGCCGGGAGTGGCCGTGCCGGTCAGCGTGACCGTGCTGCCGCCCGCGGCGACCGCAGCGCTCGATTGCGCAGTGGCCGACGGCGTCAGCGCAGTCAGCAGCGTCATCGCGGAGGACGCATCGAGCATCCCGGTGCCGCAGTCGAGCGTGCCGATCTCGAACGTCCAGCAGTAGGTGTCGTTCGGGAAGGTGCGCGTCGAGAACTTGAGGATGGACTCCACACCGTCGGGCTTGAGGGTCGGCATCGCCGAGAGCAGCAGCGCTGCGACACCGGAGGCGTGGGCTGCTGAAACGCTGGTGCCGGCTGACCTGAATTCCAGTGACGCGGCGGCCACCGGAACTGTCGCACCGGTATTGGTCGTCGACCACAACTCGCGCCAGATCGTGCCGGCGCTGTTCGCCGTGCCATGCGGGAGGCAGCCGAGGAGCTGCGTGCAGTCGCCACCACCCGGCGCGCTGAGGTCGGTGCCCGCGCCCCAATTGGCGATGGTCATCCGGTCGCCCTCGACGGTGTGCGAGGTCACCGCGACGACGCCCTGGCAGTTGGCCGGGGCGCCGATCGTGCGCGCACCGATGGCGGGCGCGAAACCGTCGTTGCCGGTCGATGCGACCACCGTGGCGCCTGCAGCGCGTGCGGCATCGATCGACGACTGGAGTGCCACAGAGCAGGTCCCGATACCGCTGAGGCTGAGGTTGACGACCTGGGCAGGGGTCGCATTGACGGGGATACCGAGCGACGGCCAAGTCACGCCGCCGGCGGGCGGGGCGCCGGCGGACCAGCGGATGGCGTCGGCGATGTCGGAGATGTACCCCTTGCACTTGCCGAGCACGCGCACCGGCAAGACCTTGGATTCGTAGGCGACACCTGGCAAGCCGACGCTGTTGTCACCGACCGCAGCGATCACGCCTGCCATGGCCGTACCGTGCCAAGAGCTCGGTGCGATGGCGCAGCCTGCGAACACCGGCAGCGCCGCATCGGCGGGTGAGATCCAGTCACCCGGATCGGACGGATCGGCGTCCCGACCGTCACCGTCATTGGCGACACGGAATCCCCCGTCGGCGTCGGCGCTGATGAAGTCGTAGCCGCTCTGCAACACGTTGGCGTCGAGGTCCGCGTGCGGGGTGATGCCGGTATCGAGCACCGCGATCGTGATCCCGGCACCACGGGTGCGGTTCCAAGCGGTCGGCAGATTGATGCCACCGCGCCGCGCGCCGCTGTCGCCCTTCAGGTTCCAGAGGATCTCGCGCACGTCGATGAACAACTCATCGTTCGGCAGCAACGCCCGCCGCGCCACCGCATCGACCTCGACCGAGGCGACCGTCGGGTCTGCGCGCAGGGCCTGCAAGAAAGCCGGCATCTCATCCGCAGGCAACGGCGCCTGGAGGCGGACGACATGGGACAGACCAGCGGTCGGATGGCTGTACTCGAACGAGCGCCCGAGCGAGCGGGTGAGCTGACGCAACGAAGCGTCGGCTTGCTCGCGCGAGGCCAATCGGCCGGACGCCGCCTCAGCAGAGAAGCGCACGACCAACCGAGGCGAGACCGACGCTCCCACCGTTCCGGCGACCGGCTGCGAGCGGGGCGAATCGGCCTGCAACAACAGCAACAGACCGCCGATGCCGAGCAGTACCGTGAAGACCCGCCAGATGTTCGTCGATCTCACTGCCCCAGCCTCCGGCGGCGCGCCCCTCTAATGGACGCGCGATGCCATCAATTTTTCTTGGCCGATTGTACACAAAACGCCCGGGTCCGCCGGCGACGCGACCGTGACAGCCCCCACAATCCCAGCAGCCCGAGGCCGAGCAGGTCCATCGAGCCGCCACCCCGCGGCGGATCGTTCACGGTGATCACGACGGACGCCGTCGCCCCGGACTCGAAACCATCGCTCGGCGTGAAGGTGACGGTGTACACGCCCGCCGGCGTCGCGCTCAGCCAAGAGAGATCGCCGGTCGTGCCATTGAAGGTCGCCCCGGTCGGCAGACCCGTCGCCGAGAAGCTGACGGTATCGCCGTCCGCATCGCTGCCGGTGACCCGGAACGAGACGGCCCCGCCTGTGGTCACCGTGACCGGGTTGGGCGGCGCGACCGTCGGCAATGCGTTGGAGCGCAAGGAGGCCACGGCCGATGCGGCGAAACCGTCGTCATCGATCGCTGTGAAACGGAAGCTGAGCGCGCCACCCGGAGAGGGTGCAGTGAAGGTCGTCTGCAGCGCTGTGTCGTTGGCGAGCGTCACGGCCGGACCGCTCAACTGCTGCCAGCGATAGGTGAGGGCCTGCAATCCGCCCGCTTTCGGCGTCGCGGTGGCGGTGAGGGTCACCGCGGAGCCGTGACGGACGATCGCCGCCGGCGGCGCGGCCGTCACAGCCGGGGTCAGATCGTCGAGTCGGTCGAGGGCCCGCTTCGCATCCAGCATGCCGGATCCGCAGCGCCCATCTGCCGCGACCGGATCCGCACAGTATGTGCCGACCGGGAAAGGCCGCGCGGAGTCGGTCAACAGGGACTTGACGGTGTCCGGCTGCAGGGTGGGCATGCGGGCGAACAACAGCGCCGCCACACCCGAGACATGTGGGGTCGCCATGCTGGTGCCTATCTGTCCGACGAAGAGATTGCGCCCAGTACCCGGACCTTGCGCGCCGTCACCGGTCGTGGAGAACACGAACCGGTAGAGCGTTCCCGCCGCACCCTCGTTGCCCTGCGGCGAACAGTTGAGCGAGGCGACCGTACAGCTGCCGCCGCCCGGTGCGCTGATCGCCGTACCCGCGCCGACATTGGCATAGCTGGCGTTGTCGCCCTCGACGGTATGCGCGGTCACCGCGATCACGCCTTGGCAGTTGGCCGGCGAGCTGATGCCGATTTGGCCGTCGTTGCCGGTGGCGACGACGACCACGGCACCGGCGGCGCGTGCGGCATCGATCGCGTTCTGACGGCTGGTCGAGCATGAACCGTTGCTCGAACCGAGGCTCAGGTTGATCACCTTGGCCGGATTCGGGTTCGGGGGAAGCCCGAGGGCTTGCGAGGTCGCCGGTTGGATGCCGCCTGCCGCCCACCAGATCGCATCGGTGACGTCCGCACCGTAGCCGAAGCATTTGCCGAGCGCCCGGATCGTCAATACTTTGGACGCGAAGGCGACGCCGACCGTGCCGATACCGTTGTCACCCACCGCCGCCACCGTGCCCGACACATGCGTGCCGTGCCAGGAGCTGTTGCTGATCCGACAATTCGTGAAGATCGGTCGCGCTTGGTCCTCGGCCGAGATCCAGTCGCCGGGATCGGAAGGATCGGCATCACGGCCATCGCCGTCGTTGGCGACCAGAAAACCCCCGCCGTTCGTCGCGGAGTCCGGACTGGTGAAGTCATAGCCACGGAGGATGTTGGGCTCAAGGTCCTCTTGGTCGAAGATGCCGGTGTCGATCACCGCCACGACCACACCGGCACCGCGGGTGATGTCCCAAGCCGCAGGCAAGTTGATACCGCCCGCACGCAAGGCCGTCGGCGCCTTGAGGTGCCACATGCGCTCGACCACGGTGTTGGTATAGAAGCCGTCGTTGGGCTCGAACAGCGGGAAGAGATAGTCGTCGATCTCGACCTCGGCGACCGCCGGATCGCGGCGCAGACGCGCGGCGACCGCCTCGGCCTCGGCTTGGGTGACAGGGTCGGCGAAACGGAATACATGGGCGAGATCGATCATCGGCCTGCGATAGAGCAGGTGCGAACGACCGCTCTTCGACAAGCCATCGACCCGCGGTACGGTCATGGCGATCCGTTCGCCCCGTGTCTGCTCGTCACGGAACCGGACGATCAGCTGACTGGGCGGCGGCGCGGTCCGCGGCGCCATGGCGCGCCCACCCGTCTTCAGCGGTGCCGCCTCGGCCGTCGCAGATCCGCCCCCGGGGAGCAGCATGGACAACAGCGCGATCGCGGCGCTGAGCACCACGGGGGACCCGGCGCGGCCGCGCAGGTCGGATCCGACAAGCGTCATCGTCTTCATCTTCAGCCTCCAGGACCGAAACGGGGACACTTTGGATACCCTATCGCGTTGACGACCCGAATTGCCGAAACTTTAACGGACGGCGTACCGCATCGACCCTAGGGCCGTTGGCGATAGATCTGGTCGAAGCGCTCTTCGAGCGACGGATTCGTACCGCGCAGCTGCTCGACCACCTCGCGTGCCCAGTCGAAGTACGCCCGGCGACGCTCGACCGACCAGCGCTGCGGCGGACTCGCGATCATGCTGCGCAGGTTGCAGATCTTGTCGGCGAGCTTGACGAGCCGTGCACGCGGCGTGGCGGTCTTTGCGCGGGTCACCTGCAGTTTTTTGCGGACCCGCCAATCGAGCGTGGGTTCGTCGCTGACCTCCATCACGATCGAGGCGATCTCCGCGCCGAACTCGCCTTGCAGCTCCTGCACCGTGGTCTGCGTATCCTCGAGGGTATCGTGCAGCAGCGCCGCCACCAAGCTCGCCTCATCCCGCACGCCGCCCTCGAACCACAGCACATGCGCCAGATCGAGCGGATGGTTGATGTACGGCTCTGCATGCTGACCTTTGCGCCGTTGATGACGGTGCTTCCAGGCCGCGAAACGCATCGCCCGCAGCAGCAGGCCGACCGCCTCAGGAGAAGAAGGTTGCACGGCGTCGCGGGTACGCGTGCGACCGGTCGCCCCCGTGCTCAGGATCATCGTCTTGCCCTCGGTTCCGACGGGCATAATAGAATGATTCTCGACACCACGGAACCTTGAGGCCACCGCCATGATCCGCAGCATCTGCGACCTTTCCGACGACCACCCCGGGCTCGCGCAAACCGCTGCCCCGTTGTTCCAAGACTATGGCGCCCGACGGGTGTTCCACGGTCCCATCGCCACGCTGCGCTGCCACGAGGACAATCTCCTTCTGCGCCGCACCCTCTCGACCCCGGGCGAGGGTCGCGTGATGGTGGTCGATGGCGGCGGTTCGCTGCGACGCGCGTTGGTGGGCGACCAGCTCGGCGCGCTTTTGTTGCAGAACGGTTGGGCGGGCATCATCGTGAACGGCGCCGCGCGCGACGTAGAGACCCTGCGCACCATGCCGGTCGCGGTGCGCGCGATCGCCGTCTGCCCGACCCGCCCCGGCCAACTGGGCACCGGAGAACTCGATGTCGTGCTGGAGTTCGCGGGCGTGGTGTTCCGTCCGGGTGAGTGGCTCTACGCCGACGAGAACGGGATCATCGTGAGCGCGACGCCGCTCGCGTGAGCCGGCGTCGTTCCGGTCAGAGCCAGCGAGTGCGGCTCGTCGCCTCCACCGGGCGTGGCGAACTCTGCACCAACGGCGTCCCGACATGCAGGAAGCCGACGACCCCGTCTTCTTCCGCCAGACCGAGCGCACGCTTCACGCCCGGATCATAAGCCGCGCTTCCGGTCTTCCAAGCGAGACCGAGGCCCGAAGACACTGCGGCCAGCCAAAGGTTCTGTACGGCGGCGCCGGTCGCCACCCACTGTTCGATCTCGGGCACTTTGGGATGCGCGACCGGGCGCACCGACACCACGATCAACACCGGGGAGCGGAACGCCTTGCCGCGCTCCCGGGCCAACGCTTCCTCGTCAGCCTCCGGCATGCGGGTCCGCAAGGCCGCTGCCATCGCATCGCCGAGCAGCGCCCGTGCATCGCCCTGCAA
>CALGVD010000086.1 GCA_937920275.1 uncultured Pseudomonadota bacterium | reverse complement strand
TGCTCGAAATCCGCCCAACGGCTGCGATGGTTGGCCACCGCCACCCGGATCACGGCGCGGCCCTGCACGACAGTGCCGCTGCAGACCGCGACGCCGGTCTCCTGCAGGCGCAGCAGCACTTCGCGGGTCAGCATGTCCTGTTGCTCGGGCGTGGTCCCGACCGGGGCGATCCGCCAGCAGGCGACGTTCAAAGAAACCGCCGCCGCCAGCACCACATCCGGTACGGTGCCCACCAAAGCCCCGAAACGCCGGACCTGCGCGACGTTCTGCTCGAGGATCGCCGCGATGCGGTCGGTGCCCTCGGCCTTGAGCGCCATCCATACTTTGAGCGCCTTGAAGTTGCGCGAGAGCTCGGGCCCGCGCTCGGCGAACACCAGGCCGCCCGCCGCCACGCCGCGATCCTCGACCCGCAGATAGGCAGCTTTCGTCGCGAAGGCATCGCGGTGCGCCTCGGCGTCGCGCACCAGTACGCAGGCGCACTCATAGGGCAGGTAGCCCCATTTGTGCAGGTCGAAGGCCAGCGAATCCGCACGCGACTGGCCGCGGAACAGCGGCCGCAGGTTGGGGGACAGCACGCCGAGCGAGCCGATGGCGCCATCGACATGGAACCAGAGGTCTTCTTGTGCGGCGAGGTCCGCGAGCGCATCGAGGTCATCGATGGCGCCGGTGTTGATGGTGCCCGCCGAACCGAGCACGCAGATCGGCCGCAGTCCCGCGGCGCGGTCGGCGACGATCATGTCGCGCATCGCGGCGACATCGACCCGGAAGTCATCGCCCACCGGCACGGGGCGGAAGGAATCGCGACCCATGCCCATGAGTTCGAGACACTTGGTGACCCAGCTGTGGATCTCGGTCGAGCCATAGACGGTGAGCCGCGGCTGACCGTAGAGGCCGTGCTGCCGCAGATCGAACCCCGCCTTCGCGTTGCGTCCGACCGCGAGGCCGATGACGTTCGCCATGGTGCCGCCGCTCGCCATGATGCCGCTCGCGCCCGCGGGGAAGCCCATCACCTCAGCGAGCCACTTGATCACCTGCAGTTCGACCAATTTCGCCGACTGGTCCATGCCGACCGCGTTCACGTTCATGCCGGCGGCGAGCATGTCGGCCATCATGCCGAGCGGCGTGCCGTTCGATTTCATCCAGCCCCAGAAGCGCGGATGGCGGTTGCCCGCGGTGTAGGGCAGCACATGCGCCAGGAACTCGGCGTAGACCTGCTCGGCGCCCTGCGGTGCCGTGGGCAGCGGCTCACCGGTGATCGTCGATGTGATGTCCGCTGGCGGCGGCGTCCAGGGCGGACGCTCTCGCAGGCTGGTGAGATGGTCGAGGCTGTCGTCGACCATGCGGTGAGCGAGGGCGCGGAAGGCCTCCCAGTCCTGCGGATCGAGGGTGAGGTCGGCGTCGGCGGGTGCGGCGGGTCGGGTGTCGGAGGACATCCCGTATCTTAAAACCCAGGGGCAAAAACCCGGGGGCAAAATCTGGCGTCCGGCTTGACAGCCGATGCGACCTGTTCTTAAATGATAACGATTCTCATTCACAACAGGGCGATCGGGTGGCTCATCGGCCGACAATCTGGATCTCCATCGTCAGCCTGCTGACGATCTCGGCAGGAGGCCGCGCCGTCGGCGCTGAGGCCCCCACCGCCGATGACCTCGCGGAAGTCGTCGTCGTCGGCTCGCGGATCCGGGCGCGTTCCTTGGCCGGCAGCGCGCAGGTGATCGACGCCGAGACGCTGCGCGAATCGCGGACCCTCACCGTCAACGAAGCGCTACGCAAGGTGCCCGGCGTGTACGCGCGTGATGAAGAGGGGCTCGGTCTGCGCCCCAACATCGGCATCCGTGGTCTGAACCCGACACGCTCGTCCAAGGTGCTGCTGCTCGAGGACGGCCTGCCGCTCGGTTTCGCGCCCTATGGGGACAACGCGAGCTACTACCATCCTTCCTTCGAGCGTTTCGAGCGCATCGAGGTGCTGAAGAATTCGGGTCAGATCGCGTTCGGCCCGCAGACCATCGGCGGATTGATCAACTACATCACGCCGCGGGCTCCGCAGGATTTCGAAGCGGGCATCACCGCCCGCAGCGGTAACCACGGTCTGCGCGACCTGCTCGTCGATGTCGGCGATCGGTTCGATGGCACCGGTACCGGTTGGCGGATCGGTGCCAGCCACAAAGAAGGCGACGGCGCGCGCGACAACATCGACCTGTCGGTGACCGACGCGGCGTTGCGCCTCGATCAGGCCGTCGGCGATCGCCAGTCCTTGTCGCTGCGGGGCAGCGTCTATCGTGAGCGTTCCACGGTGCCGTATTCGGGTTTGACGCTCGCCGAGTTCCGCAGCGCACCCCGTTCCAACGAATTCCGCAACGATTTCTTTGGTATCGACCGGCGCGCCATCGCGCTCACCCATGGCGTCAGCGCGGAGCGGGTCCGGTTGCAGACCTCGGTCTATCACACGCAACTGCAGCGCGATTGGTGGCGCCAGTCGAGCAATTCGCGGCAGCGCCCGAACGACGCCTCGGACCCCGCCTGTCAGGACATGAGCCACCTGCTCACCACCTGCGGCAATGAAGGGCGGCTGCGGGCGTACCGTACCTTCGGGGTCGAACCGCGCCTATCTTTCGATCTGGAGTGGGCGGGTCTGCCCGTCGCGGCGCGGCTCGGCTACCGCCACCATCGCGAGTACCAGCACCGAGTACAGGCCAACGGTGACACACCGACCGCACGCACGCCCGGCGTCGGTCCGAACGCCGGCATCCGCGAGGACAACGAGCGGCGTGTCCGTGCCGACGCAGCGTTCGTCGAGGCCAGCGTCCGCATGGGCCGCGTCACCTTGACGCCCGGCCTGCGCCACGAGTCGATCGCCTATCAGCGCAGCAACCGTCTGGATGGCAGCCGCGGCGAGAGCGGGTTGTCGCAGTGGATCCCGGGCGTGGGCGCGACGGTCGAGGTGACGCCCACCCTGAGCCTGTTCGGCGGTCTGCACCGTGGGTTCGCACCGCCGCGTGTCGAGGACATCATCGGCAGCACGGGCGGGAGCGTCGAGCTCGACGCAGAGCTCTCCTGGAACACCGAGATCGGACTGCGTTGGCAGCCGGCGCAGGCGATCGATCTCGAGATCGCGGCCTTCGACATGGATTTCTCGAACCAGGTGGTGCCGTCTTCGCTCGCGGGCGGCTCGGGTGCGACGCTGACCAACGGCGGACGAACGCGCCACCGCGGGCTCGAACTCGGCGGCGAGGTGGGCGGGACGGGGCCGCTGCGACCTTACGCGCGCTTCGCCTATACCTGGATGCCGGTCGCTCGATTCGAAGGTGAACGCTACTCGGGCGTGCCCGGCGCTTCGACGCAGAGCGTCACGGGCCATCGTCTGCCTTACGCCGCCGAGCATCAGGGAACGCTCGCGCTCGGGCTGCGCTTGGCGGGCGGGTTTTCGGCGCAGATCGAGGGTCAGTACACCGGAGCGCTCTTCACCGACGATCTCAATACGCAGGCGATCACCGCTGACGGCCAACGCGGTCGTATCGACGCGTACACGGTGTGGAACACGACCCTGCAATATGCGCCGCGCGAGACGACGACCCTGTTCGTGTCGGTGAAGAACCTCACCGACCGCAGCTACATCGCCGACCTCAGCCGGGGGATCCTGCCCGGGTCGCCGCGGCAGTGGATGCTCGGGGTGGAACAACGCTTCCGTTGATCGGGACGCTGGCCGCCACCGCCTGCGCGATCCGGATGTAACTCTCGCCCGAAGGATGGAATCCGTCGGGCGCGAACTCCTCAGGCCGCGCCTCGAAGTCGAACCGGAGATGCCGCGCGCCCGGATGTGCGCCGAGCACCGCGGCGAGTTCGTCGTCGAGCTGCCGCGCACGCAGTCCCAGCACCTGCGCGAGCGGCGACGGCAGCACCGGAAATCTTTGAAGCGGTGGCAGGCCGAGGAACACCGTCAGGGCGTCCGGTGAATGTCGCGCGAGCCGGGTGGCGATCGCATCGAGATGCGCACGCCAGTCGCGCCGCCGTCGCAGCGCGGTGACATCGTTGACGCCCACCGACACGAGGAACAGATCCACCGGCTCCGGCGGCAACCGTCCGGCGAGCTTGTGCAGCACCCCGGCACTGGTCGCGCCGCTGCGCCCGACCGTGCGCCAACCGACCGCGCGACCGGTCGCGGCGGCGAACTCCCGGGCGCAGCAGGCCGTCAGGCAGTCCTCGGCGCGGGTGACGCCCACGCCCTCGATGAGCGAGTCGCCGAGGCCGAGCAGGCGTAGCGGCGCTCCGGCATCAGCGGGTGCGACAGCGCCTGGCCACGCCAGTCCCTCAGCGGCGGCGGCAGGCCCCGCGAAACGCGGTGCCCGCAGGCGGACCCACATCGCCTGCGGCAGCACGAAGGGCAGGGCGCTCCAGAACAGCAAAGATCTCATGGGGTTATTGATGTTCCGGCGGGTCCGCGGTTGCCGCCCGAGGGCGCGGCCTCGTATCATGCCGTCTCACCCGGCGCGGGTGTAGTTCAATGGTAGAACTGCAGCTTCCCAAGCTGCTAACGTGGGTTCGATTCCCATCACCCGCTCCATCTTCCCTCATGAATATCCGTCCCTTCGAGCGCCGTGATGCCGCAGCCGTCACCGACCTCGTGCTCGGTATCCAGAACGACGAGTTCCACCTCGGGCTGTCGATCTGCGATCAGCGCGACCTCGAGGACATCGAGGCGTACTACCTTAAGGGCGGCGGCACTTTCTTCGTCGCGGAGGAGCCCGCGGGTCGGATCGTCGGCAGCATAGGTCTGCTGCGCCTGCGCGACGACCTCGGCGTCATGAAGAAGTTCTTCGTCGCGGCCGGTCATCGCGGTCGCGAGCACGGCGTCGCGCGCGCGCTCTACGACCGCTTCATCGCTTTTGCTCAGCGCGAGGGCATCCGGCAGATCGTGCTCGACACGCCGAGCGCCGCCACGCGCTCGCACGGGTTCTACCGGTCGGTCGGTTTCGTGCAGATCGAGCGCAGCGAGTTGCCGATGCGGTACGATTTTCCCGAGCGGGATACCCTGTTCTTCTCGCTGGCGGTCTGAACCGTCGGCGGGGCCCCGTGGCGCTCAGCCATCACCGCGGACATAGCGGAACACCTCCTCGAACTCCTCGCCGAACACGCGGGTCAGGCGGAACGCGAGCTCCAACGATGGCGAGTACTTCTCCTGCTCGATCGCGTTGATGGTCTGACGGCTGGCGCCGACCGCATCGGCGAGGTCTTGCTGCGACCATCCGCGCTCGATGCGCAGGTCCCGGATGCGGTTGCGGACCTTGCCGTCCTCGCGGCTCATGTCCGGCGGTACAGCACGAGGGTAGCGACGCCACGCACGATCTCCTGCACGAGGAGCACGGTCAGCAGAACGAGCAGGATGCCGGCCGTCGAGGTGAAGTCGAGGGCGACGACATCCGATCGATCGAAGAACGCGACGAGCAGCACATGCCCGATCACAAGGTGGACCGTGACGACACCCGCCCCGTAGGCCACCTGGTCGGCTTTGCGCTCGATGAAGCGCTCGCGTTCGTCCGCGGGCGCGTCCTTCTCCTTGCGGAAGACCACCGCGCGGATGATGAGTTGGCCGATCGCGGCGATGACGCCGGCCGCGACATAGGTCCACAGCAGCCGCCCGGGCGACTGCTCGACGATGACGGTGCCGAGGCTCTGGCCGAGGATGACGGTGCCGTCGGTCAGGCGCATCCAGATGAACAGCAGCAGCGCGCCCCACAGCGCGAGTTCGGCGGCGACACGGTTCTCTTGCGGACTCATGGGCGGGCACTCGATAGATGTAAAAGATGTTTTACAATCTGCCATGCAGTGCCCGGCATGTCAAACATCTTTTACATCCACCGCCGACAGAGAGACAAGAGATGCCCATCACGAGAGACGACAGACCGGCGGTCCGACTGGACGGCGGGGTCTGGTGCGGCACTTGTCGTGCGAGGCGTTCGACTGCGAGATCGGCAGGGCGCGGCATGACTACACGCTCTCTTCCGGTCAATATATGGGCGTCAAGGGAGACATCTCCGAAAACGCCATGAGGTCTGCGCCATGCGTCACCTGATCTCCGCAATGCTGGTCATCGTCGGCGTCATCCATCTGCTGCCCTTGTCGGGCGTGCTGGGCGGGCCGCGGCTCGCGGCGTTGTACGGCATCGCCGTCGACGGCCCGGACCTCGCCATCCTGTTGCGCCATCGCGCGGTGCTGTTCGGTCTGCTCGGCGCCTTCCTCGTGGTCGCCGCGTTCCGTCCCGCATGGCAACCGGCGGCGCTGGTCGCGGGCTTCGTCAGCGTCGTGTCGTTCCTGTGGCTCGCGTGGTCGGTGGGCGGCTACAACGCGCAGCTCGCGCGGGTGTTCACCGCCGATCTCATCGCCCTCGGCTGTCTCGTCGTGGCGGCCGTCGCGTGCGCGACGCAGCGCAGCGGGTGAGCGTCATGGCGCCCGGAGCCTATGTCGTGATTTTCGCCAGCACGCGCACCGCCGACGATCAGGTGGGCTACGACACGATGGCCGAGGCGATGGGCGACCTCGCGCGGGCGCAGTCCGGGTTCCTCGGCATGCAGAGCGTGCGCGGCGACGACGGCGTCGGCATCACCGTGTGCTACTGGACCTCCGCCGAGGCGATCGCGGCGTGGAAGCGCGATGTGGACCACGCGGCGGCGCAGCGGCAGGGGCAGGAGCGCTGGTACGCCGAGTACTCGGTGACGGTCGCCCGTGTGGAACGGCACTACGGCGAAGGGAACCGCCCAGACCGTTGACACGCATGGTGTTGTAGTTCACCATATCACCTATCAGAACCCGTGATATGGAGCGTCCCATGACCACCCTGTCCCGCATCACCCTGGTGTCGGCTCTGCTCGCGCTGCTGCCGGCCGTGGCGCCCGCCGCCGACAAGGTCACCCGCACCCGCATGCTCGCGTCCGACGGCATCAACGCCATCCTCATCCAGGCGAGGGTCGGCTCGGTCCGTCTGGAGCCGGGCGAGGGCAACGCGATCGAGGCGAAGGTCACCCTCGAGGCGAAGCGCAACTCCGACCCCGTGAGCGACCTGCCCGATGTCACCAAGGTGCAGATGTCGGCGACCACCCGCGGCGATCAACTGCGGCTCGGCGTCGACGAGAAGAACATCGAGGAGCACTGGATCGTCCGCGTCCCCAAGCGGATGTTCTCGGAGTTCGAGGTCAAGCTCGGCGTCGGTCAGGGTGCGATCACCGCGCCGGCGCGCCGTATCACGCTCGACATCGGCGTCGGCGACGCGAAGGTCGATTCGGCGACCGGTGCCATCACGGTGCGTGTCGGTACGGGCAACGCGGAACTGCGCACCACGCGCAGCAACGCCGGCGCGGTCGAGGCTACGACCGGTGTCGGCGGGCTCACCGTGAAGGGCGTCGACGGCAAGGTGGAGCGCCACATGGTGGGCGGCAGCATCGACGGCAAGGGCCGCGGCCGCGAGCCGATCGAGGCGAAGGTCGGTGTCGGTGATGTGACGGTGACGCTGACGGAGTAGCCGCGCGGAGCGCCGGCTTGCCTTAATCTTTGAGGCGCTGCGCGATGAGTTCCGCCGCCTCCGCGGTGGCGGGATCGTCGCGCAGGCCCTCGAGCGCGCCGCGCTGATCGGCGGGCGTGCGGTTCTGGCTGGCCTTGGTCTTGGCCGTCACTTCGGTGATGCTGAGCGTCAGCCCGACGATGCCCTGCAGCATCTTGTCGATGTAATCCGCCGGCGCGTCGGACACCGCCCAAGGATCCCGGCGTTGCGATTCCATGTGTCGCGTAAGCCGCTCGACGATCTGCAGCTTCGCGTCGCGGTCGTGCGTGCAGACGAGCGTGCCACGCACATGCACCGCGCGGTAGTTCCAGGTGGGTACCACCTGATGGGTCTCGCGCTTGCTCGGATAGAACGACGGCGAGATGTAGGCCGACGCGCCCGTGAACGCCACCAGCACCTCGGCGCCGCGTTCGCCGAGGCGCCATGTCGGGTTCGCCTTGGCGGTGTGCGCGATCAGCGTCCCGCCCGGCGCGAGCCGGTCCGCGCAGATGACGGGCAGGTGGTCGATGACCGGCCGGCCGTCCTCGATGCCGGCGAGCGTGGCGAGCGGGTGCGCCGCGACGAACGCGGCGATCTGCGCGTCATCGCTTTCCGCGAACATCGTCGGGAGGTACATTGGCGACGAAGATATCACGAGGGAGGGATCTTCGATGCGTACGGGACTCTATGCCGGCCTCTGCGGTCTGCTGTTCATCTGGTTGTCGTGGCTCGTCATCAAGCAGCGGCAGCGCGCCAAGGTCGGGCTCGGCGACGGCGGCGATCCGGACCTCCAGCGCGCCATCCGCGTGCACGCCAACTTCATCGAGTACACGCCGTTCGCGTTGCTGCTGCTGCTGCTCGTCGAGATGACGACCGCCAACGCGCTGGTCGTCCACGCCTTCGGCATCGCGCTGGTCGTCTCCCGCGCACTCCATGCGCAGGGGCTCGGCGCCACCGCCGGCTACTCGCGCGGCCGTTACTTCGGCACCCTCGGCACCTGGCTCATCATCGTCGGACTGAGTCTGCTGCTGGTGGTGGACCAGGCCTGGAGCTTGTTCAGCTGACGGCCGTGGTCCGATCCGCGCCGCCGTTGATGTCGCTGCTCCTGCTCGCCGCCTGCGGCGGTGGTGGGGGATCCGCCCCGCCGCCGTCGCCTGTCCCGCCACCGGTGGTGGAGCGCAGCTTCGACTTCTCGCAGGGCAACGGCGGTTGGTTGTCCGGTCAGGCGGACTACACTCCGCAGACCGCGCCCACCGGTGTCGTGTTCGAGATCCGCGCGCTGCCGGCCGGGTTCGCCGGGTCCGGTTTCTATGTCGCCGGGCGGAACAACAGCGACGACCTGTTCCTCTATGTGAAGACCAGGATCAGCGGACTGGCCGCGTCGACCACCTACAGCGTCTCCGCCCGTGTGGAACTCCTGTCGTCGGCGGCCAGCGGTTGCGTCGGAGTCGGTGGCGCACCGGGCGAGAGCGTGTGGGTGGTGTTCGGGGCGTCCGCGGCAGAACCGCTGACGGTGTTCAACGGCACCGAGTACCGTGTGAATCTGCAGCGCGGCAACCAGAGCGTGGGCGGTCCGGAGGGCATCGTGCTCGGCGACATCGCCAACGGCTCGCCGGACTGCAGCAATCCGTCATGGCGTCCGAAGACGCTGTCCTCACCGGAGCCTGCGGCGATCTCCGTGCGCGCCGACGAGCGCGGGGAGGCGTGGGTGCTGGTCGGCATCGACTCGGGTTACGAGTCGCTCAGCAGCGTTTATCATCAGCGCATGGTTTTCCGTTTCACGCCGCGATGAACGCGTCCCTGCTGCAGCCGACGCTCGCCGGCGACCTCGTACACCTCGCGCCGCTGCGCGCCGAGGACCTTGATGCGCTCTACGAAGTCGCGAAGGATCCGCTCATCTGGGCGCAGCATCCCTCTTGGGATCGTTACAAGCCCGAGGTCTTCCGTCCGGTGTTCGACAGCGGGCTCGCCTCGGGCGGTGCGTTGGTGGTGCGCGATGCGGCGACCGGCACGGTCATCGGCTCGACGCGCTTCTACGACCACCGTCCGCAGGAGGATTCGGTCGCGATCGGTTACACCTTCCTGGCGCGTCGCTGCTGGGGTGGCCGCTACAACCACGAGATGAAGCGCCTGCTGTTGGCGTATGCCTTCGGCTTCGTCGACCGCGTGTGGTTCCACATCGGCACACAGAACCTCCGATCGCGTACGGCGATCGGGCGCATCGGTGGGGTGCATTCGCACGATGTGATCGCCGATCCCGCGTTCGGCGACAAAGATATGGCCTATTACTTCATCGACCGGCGATCAGCCCGAGAGCGCGGAGAGCTTCGAGCGTAGGTAGACGATCGCCGCGCGACACTTCGCCGGTAGCGCCTTCATCGGCGGCTGCGCCGGGTCGATGGGTGCGAACGGGATGATCAGCATCAGCACGCCATAGAGCAGGATCAGCCCGCCGCCGGTCACGAACAGCAGTAGCAGGGCGATCACGCGCACCAAGGTCGCATCGATCGAGGCACTGCGCGCGAGACCGAGGCAGACGCCGCTGATCCACGCGCCTTGGCTGATCTGCTGCAGGGCGATCGACGCGGAAGGTGCCGCGCCGCCGGCCGTCGCACCGTGTTCGGCGGAGGCACCTGCCGCGACGGCGGTCGCCGAGCTGGCCGATTCAACGGCCTCGACATGCCCGATCTCCTGCAGCGCCGGGACCAGTTCATCCAGCGTGATCACGGTGCGACCGGTCGGCAGGCGACGGGTGCATTTGTCCGCGACCGACTGTTCGAGATCGGCGAGGATCTCGGCCCGGTCGGGGTCGCCCTGCAGGCGCGCGCTGGCATCGGCGAGCCAACCTTCGAGGCGGGCGTAGGCGTCGTCCTCGAACTGGAAGGCGTTGCGGTTCAGGCTGGCGGTGATGACTCGTTTCATGAGGGTACTTCCATGGATCGGCCGAGGCCGGCGAGGGTGCGATTGATGCGGGTCCAGTAGTCGTCGAGCGTGGCCAACTGGGCCTCGCCCGCAGTGGTCAGGCGGTAGTACTTCCGCGGCGGTCCCGTCTCGGACTCCCGCCACTCGTACTGCACGAGGTCTTCGCGCCGGAGTTTGCTCAGCAAGGGGTACAGCGTGCCTTCCTGGGTGGCGAACTCGGTGTTCGCCAACCGCCGCAGGATGTCCGGCACGTAGAGACTCTCAACGCCCACGATCTTGAGGACGACGAATTCGAGGAGTCCCTTGCGCAGGGGAGCGAGCTTGATTTCGGTGGGGTTGTTCATAAGTTCAGGTACCTTTATGAAGCAAGATACCTGTGAGCAGCCCATGTGTCAAGCCTTGGGGGTCATCAGCATCATCATCTGGGCGGCCGCCAGCCCGCCGCCTGCGCCTCGCGCTCGCTGCAAAACCAGCGCTCGCCCTTGGACTCATCGATGGTGGTCCGTGCGTAACTGGCACTGTTCGGGAGGTGGTAGATCCGGCCGTTGCGGCTGATGTTCCCCTTGATGGCGCATGCGCCGGGTGGGCTTGATGCGCCGGCGAGGGCAGCGGCGGACGGTGGCATGGGCGAAGAGCCGCCCGGTGGCCGCATGCGATCCGGGGTCTTTCTCAGGTTGGCACGGCAATTCTCGGGCGTTTCGCGCGACCAGTCGGTGAAGCTTCGGGCTTTCCCCCGCTGGTTGCGCCGCCACTCCCAGGGCGCGATACGGGTGTTGGTCGGCAGCCCCCAAAGACCCCGTCTGGCTTGCCGCGCTCGTGCCTCAAGATCGCAGAGGTCACCGTCGGTGCGGCGGGCGTACTGCCGATAAGCCCAAGCGTGCCCTTGTCGTATGAGCCACGCATTGACGTCGCGCCCATCGACGAAGATCCGCGCGACCATGCGCCCGTAGCCATCGCGCTGCTCGATGACCTCGATCTCCACCGCTCTTCCGGCGATCTGCTGCGAGAGCGCTGCCGTCGCTTCCGGACCCCAAGGTTGCCGACGCTCGGGTGCATCGGTGGCGTGCAGTCGGATATTGATGGGGCCGGAGGACAGGCTGACCCGAACGGTATCGCCGTCGATGATCCGCAGCACGCGGCCCTGGAGGACGATGTCTTGCGCGGCGAGGGGGATCGGTGCCGCAGTCCCTGCGAGCGCGACCCACAGCAGGGACATCGGGCCAAAAAAAAGTCGGGGCGCTCTCACGCCCCGACGATAACAAAACCCTCAGCGCATCAGGGCCTGACCGGTCCTGACGACGGGATCATTTCGGCGCTTCGCGCGACATGCCCGGGCCTTGTGGGCCTGGGCCCTGCATGGGCGGACCGTCCGAATCTTCGGGGATCGCCATCCGCGACACGCCCGGCGGAGCCATGCCTGCGCCGTCGTAGTTGCTGCGGCCGGCCATCGGCCGCCCGCCCTGGACTTCGAAGATCGCGCGGCAGCCGTCGCTGACCCAGATGGCTTCCTTACCCAAGGTTCCCCAAGTCATGCCGCGGGTGCAGGCGGCGTGGCTCTCGCGGCGAACGAGACGGACTTTGCCGTTGATCTGCACCGGGCACGCACCCCATCGACCGCCGATGGACTGGCACTTGATCTGGTACGGCGCTGAGCCTTGATTGAAGCCGCCGCCGCTGTTGTTGTTTCCCCAGCCGCCGCCGCTGTTGTTGTTTCCCCAGCCGCCGCCACCACCCCCGCTCCAGCCACCATCGTTACCGGTGCGGGCGACGAACTGCCCTCGGCAACCGCCGCGGACGTAGATCCCGCGCGAGTCGGCACGCCAGGTGTTGCCCTCGACGCAGGGCGCACGGGACAGCGTGCGGGTGAGGCGGATGCCCCGATTGTTGATGGCGCAGAACGCTTCGCGACCGTCGTTGGAATCGCAGCGCATCTCGATCTCGCCGGAGCCTTGGTCGTTCCACCCGCTGGGGGGCGCGCCCATGAGCGCGAACTCGCCGCGGCAGCCTTCGCGCACCGTGATGCCGTTGCGATCGGAGCGCCAGTTCCGACCTTCGTTGCAGTAGACCGGCCCCAGATTGCGCACGAGCCGCACACGACCGTCGTTCGGTGCGCGACAGAACTGCTCACCGACACCATAGGATTCGCAGCGGATGCGCTGCTCTGAACCGCCCCACTGCTGGGCGTTGGCGGGTGGCGAGCCGCCTGCAAGCAAACTCGACACGACAGCGACAGAGGCCAAAAGGCCGAAGATGGACGAAGGCTGGGGGTTCCTCATGGACAGTCTCCCTTGATCGGTGGCTGATCGGTGGCCTGAAATCCGGAGTGCCTGAGCAGTATACTTGACGATATGGATCTCAATATGAAAGGCCTTGGTCGGATACTGCTGAAAGGACTGCTCACGATCCTGCCGATCGGGCTGACGCTGTATTTCATCTATTGGCTCGGCGTCGCGGCCGAGTCGTTGCTGTCCGGGACGCTCCAATGGCTTCTGCCAAGCGGTTTCTATCGGCCAGGGATGGGTTTGATCGCGGGCTTCTTGGTGCTGTTCATCGTCGGTCTGCTCGTCAACGCCTATGTCGTGCGTCGGGTGTTCGGCTTCGGCGAATCGCTGCTGCTGCGCATCCCGGTGGTGAAGACCGTCTTCGCCGCGATCCGCGACCTCACGGGTCTGATGCGCGGCGGTGACGCAGGACGAGAGCTTGAGCGGGTCGTGCTCGTGAGCGTCGGTCCCGGCAAGGTCCTCGGGTTCGTGACGCAGGAAAATGCGATGATTCCCGGAGTCGATACCGACGAGCCCTTGGTGGCCGTCTATCTGCCGATGAGCTACCAGATCGGCGGCTACACGCTGTATCTGCCGCGCGACCGCATCGAGCCCACCGACCTCAGCGTCGAGGCGGCGATGCGCATCGTGCTCACCGGCGGGCTGCAGAACCCATGACAGAATCTTTGACGAGGTGACATCAATGGCAATGGTCGATCAATCATCGCGAGGCCGGATATCGGTGATCGCGTTCCAAGCGCCGCCGGTCAACAGCCTCGGGTATGCGTTGCGGGTCGAGATGCTCGCAGCCTTGCAGCGCGCCGCTGCAGACCCGGATGTCGAGGGCATCGTGCTCGTCGGCAGCAACGGCACCTTCAGCGCCGGCGCGGACATCCGCGAGTTCGGCACGCCGGAGATGATCCGCGGACCGTCCCTATGGACCCTCAACTCCTTGCTCGACGATCTCCACAAGCCGGTGGTCGCCGCGATCGAAGGCATGGCGCTCGGCGGCGGTCTCGAACTCGCGATGAGCTGCCACCATCGCGTCGCGCTCGCCACCGCCCGGATCGGCCTGCCTGAGGTGAAGCTCGGCCTGCTGCCGGGTGCGGGCGGTACGCAGCGTCTGCCCCGACTGATCGGCGTCGAGGGCGCACTCAATGTGATGTTGTCGGGCGAGCCGTTGCCGGTCGCCCTGTTCGCGAAGTCGCCGCTGTTCGACAAAGTGGTCGAGACCGATCTGGTCGATGCCGCGGTCGCCGTCGCCGAGGCTTCGGCGGCCGCGCTGCGCGGGGGCAAGCCGTTGCCGCGGGCGCGGGACCGCAAGGTGAAAGAACCTGACCTGCAAGCGCTCTGCCAGTTCGCGCGGAACACCGCCAAGACCGCGTTCAAAGAATACCCGGCGCCGCTCTCGATCATCGATGCGGTGGAGTACGGCGCGACACGCTCCATCGACGCAGGCTTCGCCGAAGAGGGTCGTCTGTTCAAGCAGCTGATGGACGGCCCGGTGTCGGCTTCCCTCCGCCATGTGTTCTTCGCCGAGCGCGCCGCGGGGCGTGTCACCGGTCTGCCCGAGGGCGTCAAGCCGCGCAGCGTCGCGTCGGTCGCAGTGATCGGCGCCGGCACCATGGGCACGGGGATCGCCATCAATTTCCTCAACGCCGGTATCGCCGTCCGACTGTTGGAAGTCGGTCAGGATGCGCTCGACAAGGGCGTCGCCCGCGTCCGCCAGACCTACGAGGGTCAAGTCAAGAAAGGCAAGCTCGATGCGGCCAAGCTCGAGGCGCGCATGGCGCTGCTCAAGCCGACGCTCACCTATGCGGACCTCGGTGACGTCGACCTCGTCATCGAGGCGGTGTTCGAAGACATGGGCGTCAAAGAAAAGGTCTTCCGGCAGCTCGATGCGGTGGCGAAACCCGGCGCGATCCTCGCCACCAACACCTCGACGCTCGATGTCGACCAGATCGCCGGCTTCACATCGCGCCCCTCCGATGTCATCGGTCTGCATTTCTTCAGCCCCGCCAATGTCATGAAGTTGCTGGAGGTCGTGCGGGGCGCGAAGACCGCACCCGATGTGCTCGCGACCGCCATGGCGCTCGCCAAGAAGATCCGCAAGTCCGCGGTGGTCTCGGGCGTGTGCGACGGGTTCATCGGCAACCGCATGATCAACCAGTACTCGGCGCAGGCGATGCAGCTCGTGAACGAGGGCGCAAGCGTCGAGAAGATCGACGCTGCCATCGAGAAGTTCGGCTTCGCGATGGGGCCGTTCCGCATGGGCGATCTCGCCGGCAACGACATCGGTTTCCACATCCGCAAGCGCCAGTACGCCGAGGGCAAGTTGAAGTCGAAGGCCGTGGTCGCCGACCGCATCTGCGAGCTCGGTCGCTTCGGTCAGAAGACCGGCGCCGGTTGGTATGACTACAAACCCGGCGATCGAACCGCCTATCCCTCGCCGGTGGTGGCGGCAGCGATCGAGGAGGCGCGGGCCGCCTCGGGAGTCACGCCGCGGCGTATCTCGGACGCCGAGATCGTCGATCGCCTCGTCTACGCGCTCGTCAACGAGGGCGCGCGGATCCTCGATGAGAAGATCGCGCAGCGCGCCTCCGACATCGATCTCGTCTACCTCACCGGCTACGGCTTCCCGGTCTGGCGCGGCGGCCCGATGCAGTACGCCGATTCGCAGACGCTCTACGAGGTCGCGCGTCGGATGGAAGGTTTCGCCGCGTTGCCCGGCGCCGACACCGAGTTCTGGACCCCCGCGCCGCTCTTGGCGCGGCTCGCCGCCGCGAGCGGTAGCTTCAACGGAGGTGGCGCATGAGCCGCACCGCATCAGGCCACGAGGCCGTCATCGTCTCCACCGCCCGCACCCCGCTCACCCGCAGCTGGCGCGGCGCGCTCAACATGACCCACGGCGCCACGATGGGCGGCCATGTGGTCAAGGCCGCCGTCGAGCGCGCGGGCATCGACCCGGCGAGCGTCGAGGATGTGATCATGGGCTGCGGCCTTCCGGAAGGCGCGACCGGTGGCAACATCGCCCGCCAGATCGCGCTGCGCGCGGGCATGCCGGTGTCGGTGTCCGGCATCACCGTCAACCGCTTCTGCTCGTCGGGCCTGCAGGCCATCGCGCTCGCTTCGCAGCGCATCATGGCGGGCGAGGGCGATGTGTATGTCGCGGGCGGTCTCGAGTCGCTCTCCTGCGTACAGGGCGAGCTCAACGCGCACATGGCCTACGAAGGGTGGCTGTCCGAGCACAAGCCCGGCATCTACCACTCGATGTTGCAGACCGCCGAGACGGTGGCAGCACGCTACAACATCTCCCGCGAGGTGCAGGACGCATACGGCGCAAGCAGCCAGCAGCGGGCGAGTGCCGGGCAGGCGGCCGGGCACTTCAAGGAAGAGATCGCGCCCATCACCGTGCGCATGGCCGGTGTCGACCAAGCCGCCGGTGGCCGGCTCTTCACCCGCGAGGTCACTTCGTCGCAGGACGAGGGCATCCGCGAAGGCACCACCGTCGAGGCGCTCGCCAAGATCCGTCCGGCGATGCCGGGCGGTGTGATCGCCGCGGGCAACGCGAGTCAGCTCTCCGACGGCGCGGGCGCCTGTGTGGTGATGAGCGCCGCCGAGGCGGCGCGCAGCGGCGCCAAGCCGCTCGGCGTGTTCCGCGGTTTTGCGGTCGCGGGCTGCGAACCCGACGAGATGGGTATCGGTCCCGTGTTCGCCATCCCGAAATTATTGGCGCGCGCCGGTCTCAAGGTCGAGGACATCGGTCTCTGGGAGCTCAACGAAGCCTTCGCGGTACAGGTCATCTACTGCCGCGATCGGCTCGGCATCCCCGACGACCGGCTCAATGTCGATGGCGGCTCGATCGCGGTCGGTCACCCGTTCGGCATGACCGGGCAACGCCTCGTCGGCCACGCGCTGCTCGCCGGCAAGCGGCTTGGCGTGAAGCATGTCGTCGTCACCATGTGCGTCGGCGGCGGCATGGGCGCGGCGGGCCTGTTCGAGGTGCTGTGATTTGGAGAGCAACATGATCCGACCTGCACGCCGCGCCGGGCGCCTCGCTGCGCTCGCTGTTGTTGCGGTGGCAAGTGCGATGTCAGCGGAGGTCGCGATGGCGATCGAGGAGCCCGGATATACCGTCCTGCGCGAGGAGAACGCCTTCGAGCTGCGTCGCTATGCGCCGTACCTCGTGGCGGAGACCGAAGTCGACGCCGATTTCATGTCCGCCGGCAATGTCGCCTTCGGGCGGCTGTTCCGCTACATCAGCGGCGCCAACACCACGCGCACCGAGATCGCGATGACGGCGCCGGTGGAGCAGGTGCAGCGCAGTCCGGGCGAGAAGATCGCGATGACGGCTCCCGTCGAGCAGGTGCGGGCGGGCGACACCTTCCGCGTCGCGTTCGTCGTGCCGCGCAAGTACACCCGCGAGACGGTTCCCCAGCCCACCGACCCCGCTGTGCGCATCCGCGAGACACCGGCCCGTACCGTGGCGGTCTGGCGTTACTCGGGGCGTTGGACCGAGGAGAACTTCCGCGAGCACGAACGGGACCTGCGCGCAAAGATGGCTGCGCTCGGTCTGAAGTCCGTACCCGGTGACAGCGCGATCATCGCGCGTTACGACGCACCCTTCATCCCGTGGTTCATGCGTCGCAACGAGGTGCTCATCCCGCTGGTCGACCCATGACCGACGATCTGCGCAGCCTCAGACCGCTCGCCACGCTCGACCGGCGCGGCTTCGTCACCACCGCGCTCGCCGGAGGGTTCGCCGCCGCGACGCTGCCCGTGAGCGCCGAGACCCTCGTCACGCCGTCGGAGGGGCTCGATGCCGGCGAGGTCCGCATACCGGTCGCGGACGGCTCGCTGCCGGCGTACTACGCGCGGCCGGCGCGTGGCTCGAAGCTGCCGGTGGTGCTCGTCGTGCAAGAGATCTTCGGCGTGCACGAGCACATCCGCGATGTCTGCCGTCGTTTCGCGCAGCGCGGCGCGATCGCCGTCGCGCCGGAACTCTTCGCTCGCCAAGGCGATCCTTCGAAGGTGACCGATATCCAGGCGCTGATGCGCGATATCGTCTCCAAGGTGCCGGACGCGCAGGTCATGGCCGACCTCGATGCGACGCTGCAGTGGGCGCGTGCGCGCGCGCGCGGCGTCGAGGGCAAGGTCGGCGTCACGGGATTCTGTTGGGGTGGGCGCATCACTTGGTTGTACGCCGCGCACAGCCCGGAGGTGGCGGCGGGCGTCGCCTGGTACGGACGGCTCGTCGGGCAGCCCTCGGTGTTGCAGCCTTCGCATCCCGTCGATGTCGCGGCTTCGTTGCGCGCCCCGGTGCTCGGACTCTACGCCGGTCAGGATGGCGGGATCCCGCTCGACGGCGTGGAGGCGATGCGTTCGGCGCTGGTCTCGCCCGGCGCGTCGGCGGAAGCCGCCGCATCTCAGATCGTCGTGTATCCCGAGGCAGGACACGGCTTCTACGCCGATTATCGGGCGTCCTACCGTCGTGAGGATGCCGAGGCGGCGTTCGCCCAAGCGATCGGGTTCTTCGCGAGCCGGGGTCTGATGTTGAAGGCCGCCTCGACGAAGACCGCCTGACCGAAGATCGCCTGACCGAAGATCGCCAGAGTGCTGCTGCGCCTCGATAACGTCTCCCTCGCGTTCGGATCGCGACCCTTGCTGGATCAAGCCTCGCTGCAGGTCGGCGAGCGCGAGCGTGTCTGCTTGGTCGGCCGCAACGGCGAGGGCAAGTCCTCGTTGCTGCGGTTGGTCGCCGGCCTCGGACAAGCTGACGACGGCAGCATCTGGATCCGCCCTGGCGCTCGTTTGGCGTCGTTGGCACAGGATCTCGACGCCGTCGATGATGATCGGGTCATCGACATCGTGCGGGGCGGTCTCGGAGCGGACGCCGGCGAGGGTTGGGAGACCGAGTACCGGGTCGAGGCCATGCTCTCGCGTCTCGGACTGGAGGCCGAGCGGCGCTTCGCGGAGTTGTCGGGTGGCTGGCGGAGGCGCACGCTGCTCGCGCGGGCCTTGGTCTCCGAGCCTGACATCCTGTTGCTCGACGAACCGACCAACCATCTCGACATCGCCACCATCGAGTGGCTGGAAGAGGCCTTGGTCGCGTTCCGCGGCGCGCTGCTGTTCGTCACCCACGATCGCGCCTTCGTCAACCGCCTGGCCACGCGCGTGGTCGAACTCGATCGCGGACGGCTCAGCTCTTGGCCGGGGAACTATGACGAGTATGTGCAGCGCAAGACGCTGCAGCTCGAGATCGAAGCCAAGGCCAACGCCGATTTCGACCGCAAGCTCGCGCAAGAAGAGGTCTGGATCCGCAAGGGCGTGGAGGCGCGGCGCACCCGCAACGAGGGCCGGGTGCGGGCGCTGCAAGCGATGCGTCGTGAACGACGCGAGCGACGCGATCGCATCGGGCAGGCGGAGTTCGAGGTCGCCGAGGCCGCGGGTCCGGGACGCTGCATCTTCGAGGCGGAACACGCGTCGGTCGCCTTCGATGACCGTACGGTGATCCGGGATCTCAGCGTCCGCATCCAGCGTGGCGACCGTATCGGGATCGTCGGTCCGAACGGCGCCGGCAAGAGCACCTTGTTGAAGTTGTTGCTGGGCTCCCTGCAGCCGACCAGCGGGCGTGTGCAGCGCGGCGCACGGCTGGAGATCGCCTACTACGACCAACAGCGCGAGCAGCTCGATCTTGAGGCCTCCGTCTCGGACAACGTCAACGGCGGTAATGCGTTCGTGCCGATCGCCGGCGAGAACCGTCATGTGTCCGGGTACCTGCGGGATTTCCTGTTCCGACCTGATCAGTTGCTGACGCCGGCGAGCGCGCTGTCGGGCGGCGAGCGCAACCGGTTGCTGCTCGCGCGGCTGCTGGCGCGTCCCGCAAACCTGCTCGTCATGGACGAGCCGACCAACGACCTCGACATCGACACGCTGGAACTTCTCGAGGAGCGCGTGGCGGGGTTCGACGGCACGCTGCTGTTGGTCAGCCACGATCGCGCATTCCTCGACCGGGTGGTGACGAGCTTGCTCGTGCTCGAGGGCGATGGACGCGTCCAGGAGTTCGTCGGCGGTTGGAGCGACTGGGTGCGGTGGCGCGAAGCCCGCGATGCCGCGGCCCGTCGGGTGCTTCCGCCGGCGGGAGCACACGGCGCTGTGGCGGGGTCCGGGACCGCCAAGACGCAGCGTCGTCGCCTGTCTTTCAAAGATCAGCGTGAGTACGATGCGCTGCCGGCGGGCATCGAGGCGCTCGAGCGTACCAAGGCGGCGCTCGACGAGCGTATCGCGCAGCCGGAGTTCTACAGCGAGGACCGCGCGGCTGTGCGCGATACGCTGGCACGGCTGCAGCAGACGATCTCGGACATCGATGCCGCGTACGCACGATGGACGGAGCTGGAGTCGCTCGCCGGAAGATAAGTCTTGGCAGCCGTCGTGCGTCGTGTATAGTGCGCCGCGAGCAGGGTTGCGCGGTCAGCGCCCCTACTTCTCGGCTCGCGCCTGACCGCAGCGGAACTCGTTCCGCTTCGCGAGCCTCCCCCAGTAAATCCTGAAGGTATCCCATGAATTTTTCCGATCTCGGGCTCGAGCCTGAGCTGTTGCGTGCCGTCGCCGACAAGGGCTACGACATCCCGACCCCGATCCAGGCGAAAGCCATCCCCGCGGTGCTCTCGGGCCGCGATGTATTGGCGGGTGCCCAGACCGGCACCGGCAAGACCGCAGGCTTCGTGCTGCCCTTGCTGCAGAAACTCGGCAAGGCCGCAGGGCGTGCACCGCGTGTGCTCGTGCTCAGCCCGACCCGCGAACTCACCGCGCAGATCGCCGAGAGCGCTCGCGAATACGGTCGCTACAAAGACCTGCGTACGCTGGTCATCTTCGGCGGCGTCAGCGAGCGTCCGCAGATCGACGGCTTGCGCAACGGCTGTGACCTTCTGGTCGCGACGCCGGGTCGGCTCCTCGACCTCGTCGAGCAGCGTTACGCCGATCTCTCGCAGGTGCAGCATCTGGTGCTCGATGAAGCCGACCGCATGCTCGACATGGGCTTCATCCCCGCCATCAAGCGCATCCTGAAACTGCTGCCGCAACAGCGCCAGAACCTCATGTTCTCGGCGACCTACTCGGATGACATCCGGGCGCTCGCTTCGCGCATGTTGCGCGACCCGGTGAGCGTCGAGGTCGCGGCCCGCAACACCACCGCCGAGCGCGTCGACCAGGTGGCGTTCCGCGTCACCAAGGAAGACAAGCGCCACCTTCTCGTGCATCTCTTCAACACCGGCGCCACCGGCGAAGGCAGTTGGCACCAGGCGTTGGTGTTCACCCGCACCAAGCACGGCGCCAACCGCTTGGCTCAGCAGCTCGAAGGCGCCGGCATCCGTGCCGCCGCCATCCACGGCAACAAGAGCCAGGCGGCCCGGGTCCGGGCGCTCGAGGACTTCAAGGCGGGCCGCGTCGCGGCCTTGGTCGCCACCGAGGTGGCCTCACGCGGCCTCGATATCAAAGAATTGCCGCAGGTGGTGAACTACGAGCTGCCGAACGTCCCTGAGGACTATGTGCACCGTATCGGTCGCACGGCCCGCGCCGGCGCGACCGGTCGTGCCGTGAGCCTGGTGGCGCCCGATGAGGCGGGGCTGTTGCGCGACATCGAGCGCACCATGCGCCAGTCGGTGCCGGTGCTGCCGACACCGGCGTTCGAGCGTCGTGTCTCGGCGGGTCCACCCGATCGTGGTCCGGACCGCGGCTCGGACCGCGGGGTCAACCGCCCGAACGCTTCGCCGCCCAACCGAGGCGGGTCAGCTCCTCGACCAGGAGGTCCCGGTGGTCGCCCTGGATCTCAATCGCGCCGTTTCGGACCTTCCCGCCGCAGCCGCAGCGCTTCTTGAGCTGACGCGCGAGATCGTCGAGCTGGGGTTGGGTGAGCGGCAGGCCGGTGATGACGCTCACCCCCTTGCCGCCCCGACCTTGGGTCTCCCGGCTCACGCGCACCATGGCATCGCGCTTGCCCGCCGCGAGCGGCGCGACCACGGTGCCGGCGGCGGCCTTGCGTTTGGCATCGATGTTCATATCGCAAGTCTAGGCGATGTCGCGCCCGCGCTCGACGGGTCCTAGAATGAGGGCATGAACGCTCAACATCGGTCCTTCCCGGACTCCGCCGCCCGGCCCCGTGGCCGGACATCCGCAGCGCTTGCGGTCGTCCTCTCGTTCGCCTCTGCCGTGGTCGCTGCAGGGCAGCAGGCGCCGCCGCCACCGCCTGCGCCGGTGACCATGGCCGAGATCCTCGCGGCCTCCCGTGCCGACGAATGGCGACGGCTCGATCCTTCGCGGACGGTGCTCATGGACCTCGATCGTGGCCAGGTCGTGTTCGAGCTCGCGCCGACCTTCGCGCCGGAGTTGCTGCGTAATCTGCGGATGCTGGTGCGAGAGGGTTGGTTCGACGGTCTCAGCATCAACCGCGTGCAGGACAACTTCGTCACGCAGTGGGGCGACGCAGCAGGCGGACGCCCGCTCGGAACCGCCGCGGCGCGCGTCACGCCGGAGTTCGAGCGTGACTGGTCCGCGGACCTGCGCTTCACGCCGCTGCCAGACGGCGATGTGTTCGCGCCGCAGGTCGGTTTCGTCGACGGCTTTCCGGTCGCAGGCGATCGTGCCGCAGGACGCATCTGGATGACACATTGCTACGGTGCGCTCGGTGTCGGTCGAGACGCGCCTGCGGATTCCGGCAACGGCTCGGAACTCTATGTGGTCATCGGACACGCCCCGCGTCAGCTGGACCGCAACATCACGGTCGTGGGCCGGGTCGTGATGGGGACCGATCTGCTCGCCGCGTTGCCGCGTGGCACCCAAGCGCTCGGGTTCTACGCGACGGCCGCTGAGCGGGTACCGATCCGGCGTGTCCGCTTCGCTGACGACCTGCCTCCCGATGAGCGCCCGGAGCTCGAGGCGCTGCGCACCGACTCGGCCTCGTTCGGCGCCTTGGTCGAGGCGCGACGCAACCGTCGCGACGATTGGTACAAGCGACCGGCGGGTCGGATCGACCTCTGCAGCGTACCCTTGCCGGTGCGCAAGGCTCCCGCCGCACGCTGACTCAGGGCAGCACGGTCTGGCGCAGCACTTCGCCGCGTGCCAAGCGATCGAAGCCGAGATTGATGTCCTCGAGCGCGATCGACCCTGACAACAGGCGATCGACCGGCAGACGCCCCGCTTGATACCACTCGATGTAGCGTGGGATGTCGCGTGCGGGCACACAGCTGCCGAGATAGCTGCCTTTGATGCTGCGTTCCTCCGCGACGATGCCGACATGCGGTACGGCGAACATGGCCTGCGGATGCGACAGTCCCGCCGTCACCGTGGTGCCGCCGCGGCGCGTGATGCGATAGGCGAGCTCCATCGCCTGCACGGAACCGGCCATCTCGAACGCGAATTCGACGCCGCCCTGCGTGGCTTCACGCACCGCCTCGATGCAGGCGGGATCGGCGGCGTTGAAGGTGTCGGTGGCTCCGAGTTCGCGCGCGGCAGCGAGCTTCGCATCCGACAGGTCGATGGCGACGATGCGCCGTGCTTCGCGTAATCGGGCCCCCATCAGCGCCGCGAGCCCGACCCCGCCGAGTCCGACCACCGCGACGCTGCGATCGGGCGGCAGGTCGGCGGTGTTGACCACGGCACCGACGCCGGTGATCACCGCGCAGCCGAACACCGCGGCCAACTCGAAACTGAGCGAGCGGTCGACCCGGACCAACGACTCGCGTCGCACCGTGGCGTACTCCGCGAACGCCGAGACGCCGAGGTGATGGTTGAGCGGCAATCCCTCGCGCGTCAAGCGCCGCACACCGCCCAGCAGCGTGCCCGCCGAGTTGGCCGCAAAGCCGGGTTCGCAGAGCGCGGGTCGTATGTCCTCGCAGGGTCGGCAATGGCCGCAGCTCGGCACGAAAGTCGTGACCACATGGTCACCGACGACGAGATCGGTGACACCGGCTCCGAGTGCTTCGACCCTACCGGCACCTTCGTGGCCGAGCACCATGGGCAGCGGTCGCGGTCTGTTGCCGTCGATCACCGAAAGATCGGAGTGGCAGAGCCCCGCCGCACGGATGCGCAGCAACACCTCCCCGGGGCCCGGCGGTGCGAGTTCGAGTTGCACAATCTCGAGCGGACGGGATTCGGCATAGGGTGCCGGGGCTCCCATCCGGGTGAGCAGGGCGGCGCGCATCTTCATACGGTCACGCTAAGCCCTGCGGGCTGCTCTGGCAACTGCGCGCACGAGGGCTGACAATGCCGGCATGAGCCGCCCAACCCCCCCATCGCGCGAAGACTTCGCCGTCTTCCGTCCGATCGGTACCCGCTGGATGGATGATGACGCGTACGGTCACGCCAACAACGTCGTCTATTACGCCTGGTTCGACACGGTGGTGAACGCTTGGCTGATGGAAGCGACCGGAACCGACATCCGCCGTCTGCCGCAGATCGGTGTGGTCGCTGAGACGGGTTGCACCTTCTTCTCCTCGGTGTCGTTCCCGCAGACGCTCGATATCGGTCTGTCGGTCGAGCGTCTGGGCGAACGCAGCGTCACCTATCGCCTCGGCGTGTTCGTCACGGGATCGGCGGACTGCGCGGCACTTGGCCGCTTCGTGCATGTCTATGTGGACGCGACGACCCGCCGCAGCGCGCCCGTGCCGCCCGGGATCCGCAAGGTGTTGGAGCCGTTGCTGCGCGGCCCGATCATTCGCGCCGGGAGCGGGCCTCTTTCGCCAACCGGCTGATGCCGAGCGAACCGCTGCGCACCACCTCGAGCAGTTGTGCGCCCTTGCCGAGGTCCGCGACGAAAGCGTCGACCTCGGATTCGCCGGCCGTGAGTTCGACGATGAAGCCGTCGTTCGCCGGGTCGAGCACGCGCCCGCCCGAGCGCACCACATAGCCACGCACGGCATCGGCCTGTTCCGGACGGACCTTGAGCTTCAAGAGGACGAGCTCGCGTTCGATGTGTTCGCCGCCGGTCATGTCCTCGACCGTGACCACATCGATGAGCTTGTTGAGCTGCGCCGCGATCTGGTGGACGACCGCATCCGAGCCGCGCGTCACGAGGGTGATGCGTGAGACGGTAGGGTCGTCGGTCGCTGCGACCGACAGCGATTCGATGTTGTAGCCGCGGGTGGAGAACAAGCCTGCGACGCGCGTCAGCGCGCCGGCTTCGTTCTGCAGTTGGATGGCGATGATGTGGCGCATGAGGGTAGGAAGCATATTGCACGAGGCCGGTAAACTGATAGTCTGAAAGGCCGCTTGTCGCGATATCAACGGAACATTTCCATGTCTTCGTCGTCGTCTGCCGCTGTGTCCCTCCCCGCCTCAGCCCCCCATCCGCGGGCCGGTCAGGTCATGTCCGGCGCCGAGATGATCGTGCAGGTGCTGGCGGACGAGGGCACGACGGCGATCTTCGGCTACTCGGGCGGCGCCATCCTGCCGACCTACGACGCCGTCTTCCGGTACAACCAGCAGCAGGTCGAGCGGAGTGAGCCGCAGATGCCGCTGATCGTCCCGGCCAATGAACAAGGCGCGGGTTTCATGGCGGCGGGGTATGCGCGTGCGAGCGGAAGGGTCGGTGTCTGTCTCGTCACCTCCGGACCAGGCGCCACCAACACCGTGACGCCGGTGCGCGACTCGATGGCCGACTCCGTCCCGATGATCGTCATCTGTGGTCAGGTGCCGACCGCCGCGATCGGCACGGACGCGTTCCAGGAGGCGCCGGTCGCCGCCATCATGGGTTCGGTCGCCAAGCACATCTTCCTCGTCACCGACCCGACCCTGCTCGAGGCGACGGTGCGCACGGCGTTCGAGATCGCCCGCACGGGCCGCCCCGGCCCCGTGGTCATCGACATACCGAAGGATGTACAGAACTGGAGCGGCAGCTTCCACGGCGAAGGTGTGCTGCCCGTCCCCGGTTATCGCAAGCGGCTCTTCACCACCCGCCATGCGCACATCGAAGCCGATGAGGCCTCTGCATTCTTCGACATGCTGGCTGACTCGCGCCGTCCGCTGCTCTATGTCGGCGGCGGCGTCATCAACGGCGGGTCCTCGGCCGCCCTCACGGCGTTCGCCACCGAGTTCGGCATCCCGGTGGTGACGACACTGATGGGCATCGGCGCGTTCGACACCACGCATCCGCTGTCGATGCGGATGCTCGGCATGCACGGCGCCGCCTTCGCCAACTACGCCGTCCAGGATTGTGACCTGCTGATCGCCATGGGTGCGCGCTTCGACGACCGGGTGGCCGGCGTGCCGTCGCAGTTCGCGCCCAACGCGCGTCGTATCGCCCACTTCGACATCGACCGCGCCGAGATCAACAAGGTCAAGGCGGTGCACTGGAGCCATGTCGGCGAGCTGTGCGATGCGCTCGAGACGCTCACGGCGTTCGGCCGCGAACGCGGTTTCCGCGGTGACTTCGCCGCCTGGCATACAGAGCTCGATGCGCTGCGTAGCCGTCACGCCATGGGCTACGACCGCGCCAGTCCCCTCATCCAGCCGTACCATGTCATCGAAGAGATCAACAAGCTGACCCGTGGCGAAGCCATCATCACCACCGGCGTCGGGCAGCACCAGATGTGGGCAGCGCAGTATTTCGATTTCCGCCACCCGCGTCTGTGGCTCACCTCCGGGTCCATGGGCACCATGGGGTTCGGTTTGCCGGCCGCCATCGGCGCACAGTTCGCCAAGCCGGGCGCGCTCGTCATCGACATCGACGGCGATGCGTCGATCCGCATGAACTTCGGAGACCTCGAGACCGTCACCACCTACGACCTGCCGGTGAAAGTGGTGGTGCTCAATAATTTCGGCGACGGCATGGTCAAACAGTGGCAGAAGCTGTTCTTCAAGGGGCGGCTGTCGGCCAGCGACAAGTCGCTGCACAAAAAAGACTTCGTCAAAGCCGCGCAAGCCGACGGCTTCCAGTGGGCGCGCCGGCTCGACCGCAAAGCCGATGTCAGCGAAGTGGTGCGGGACTTCATCGAACACCCCGGGCCGGCGTTCCTCGAGGTCATCATCGACCCGGACGCCGGGGTATACCCGATGGTGGGGCCTGGACAGTCCTACGATGCGATGATCACCGGCGATCACATCCTCGCCCGTCGTCCGCCGAGCGAGTCGCAGGCGCCCGGTCCGTCAGAGATGTTCTGAGGATCGGTCCATGAGATACCTGCACACCATGGTCCGCGTCTCGGACATCGACGCTTCGCTGCGCTTCTACCGCGACGCACTGGGTCTCGAACTGCTTTCAAAGCGGGACTATCCGCAGGGGCGGTTCACGCTGGTGTTCCTCGCCGCACCGGGCGACTCTGCGGCGCAGGTCGAACTCACCCACAACTGGGATCCGGAAGCCTATACGGGCGGCCGGAACTTCGGGCATCTCGCCTACGCCGTGCCCGACATCTACGCCGCCTGCCAGCGGCTCCTCGACCATGGCGTCACGGTGCTTCGACCGCCGCGCGACGGCCGGATGGCCTTCGTGCGTTCGCCCGACGGGATCAGCATCGAATTGCTGCAAGAGGGCGCCGCGCTCGCGTCTGCCGAACCTTGGGCGTCCATGCCCAACACCGGTAGCTGGTAGGGGTCGCTGGATCCGCCTCGGTGACGCGCCTACCAGGTCATCGATACGCCTTTCGTCTTGAGGTAAGGCTCTAGTCCCTCCTTGCCTAGCTCGCGTCCCCAGCCCGATTGCTTGTTGCCACCGAACGGCATCGCCGGATCGATGGCCGCGTGCATGTTGACGCTCACCTGTCCGGCATCGATACGCCGCACCATCTGCAGCGCGGTGCCGAGATCGCGCGTCCAGACGCTGCCCGAGAGTCCGTAGACCGTCGAATTGGCATCGCGTGCGACCGAGTCGAGATCGCCGTCGCCGAAGGACTGCACGCAGAGCACCGGCCCGAAGATCTCCTGCGATACGGGCGTCATGTCGTTATGGGTGCGCGTGAGCACGGTAGGCTCAAAGAAATAACCAGGCCGCACCGGTGAGCGACCGCCGCAGACGAGCTCCGCGCCTTCACGACGGCCCGCCTCCACATGGTCCGCCACACGCTCGCGCTGCCTTGCGGAGATCAACGGTCCGAACTCGGATGCGGGATCCATGCCCGGTCCGATCTTCAGGGTACGCGCGATGCTCGCGATACCCTCCACCACCTTGTCGTGCACCCGTTCGTGGACGAAGAGACGGGTGCCCGCCATGCAGTTCTGGCCTTGCATGAAGAAGCAGGCGCGGGCTGCGCCCGGGATCACCTGTTCGAGGTCCGCATCGGCGAACACCACGACCGGCGACTTGCCGCCGAGCTCGAGCGTCACTTTCTTGAGATCGGCGGCCGCGGCGCGCACGATCGACCGGCCGACCTCCGTGGAGCCCGTGAACGCGATCTTGTCGACGCCTGGATGGGCGGCGAGCGCGGCACCGGCGGACTCGCCGGTCCCGTTCACGAGGTTGATGACACCGTCCGGTACGCCGGCTTCCGCGCAGATCTCGGCGAGCCGCATGGCGGTGAGCGGCGCCAACTCGGCCGGCTTCAACACCAAGGTGCAGCCGGTGGCGAGCACCGGTGCGATCTTCAGCATCGCCATGGGAAGCGGCGAGTTCCAGGGCGTGATGGCGCCCACCACGCCGATCGGCTCGCGCAGCGTGAAGGAGAGCGACTCGCCAGGAAGCTTGCCCTTCGGTGAGGCCGGGAGGGTGGCGCCTTCGATCTTGGTCGGCCAGCCGGCGTAGTAGCGGAAGAACTCGGGCACCACCGTCCCGCAGACATATCCCGCGAGTGAGGTCGGCAGGCCGCTGTCGAGGATCTCGAGTTCGCAGAGGAGCTGGAGATCCTGCTGTACGAGATCGGCCACCTTCCACAACACGGCGCTGCGCTGCGCGGCGGTGAACCGCGACCAAGGGCCCTCGAGGGCGGCGCGGGCCGCCCGTACCGCTGCGTCGATCTCCTCGGCGCCGCCGGCTGCGACGCGGGCGATGCATCCACCGGTGGCAGGGTCCTGCACCTCGAAGGTCTCACCGGAGACCGACGGCCTCCAGCGGCCGTCGATGAGATGGCCGTGCTCGCGGCCGAGGAACTCGAGCGTGCGGCGTGAGGGCCCCGAGGGCGTGTCGGTCATGTGACGGAACTCCAAGTCTGGTGAAGATCGGATTTTCGGGTCATCGTAAACTGTGTATTCTCCGGCACCGTCGAGTGATCCCACCGCCCTCTGATTTGTATCACGGTTTGTATTATGCGCAGAGACGAGAACAAGAAGGCCGCCGCTGCGTTCGCCGCCGCCTCCGCCACCCACGATGTGCTGATCGCCAGACAGCCCATCTTCGATGCGCGGTCGAAGGTGACGGCCCATGAGCTGCTTTACCGCCCGACCCTCGAGGATGAGGGCGCTGGCGGTGAGCTGCCCGGTTCGGCGGCCACCGCGCGCGTCATCCTCGCCGCGATCAGCGATTTCGGTCTGAGGCGCCTCGTCGGCGACGCCGATGTCCACCTCAACCTGCCGGCGGAACTCATCCGCATGCCCATCGACATCCCGTTGCCGCCGGAGCGGGTCGTGCTCGAGGTCTTGGAGGATGTGCAGGCCGACCGTGATGTGATCGTGGGCCTCGAGGCGTACAAGGCCCGAGGCTTCCGCATCGCGCTCGATGATTTCGCTGCGGTGCCCGGACAGGGCGATCCGCGGTTGTTGCCGCTGGCGGACATCGTGAAGGTGGATATCCTGCTGCAGCCCGCCGATTCTTTGCCCGCACTGATCGACGACCTGCGTGCCCGGAAGATCGATCTCATCGCCGAGAAGGTCGAGTCGGGTGAACAGTTCGAGCGTTGCCGACGGCTAGGGTTCACCGGCTTCCAGGGGTTCTTCCTGCAACGACCGGAGACCTTCAAAGGTCATCGTGCAGAGGGTTTCAAGCCGGCGACCCTGCAGGTCCTCGCTGCGCTGCAGATCTCGGACTATTCCGCCGAGGACATCGAGAAGCTGGTGTCGCGCGATGTCGCGTTGGTGACCCGCCTGTTGCGTTCGCTGAACTCCGCTTACTACGGATTCTCATCGCCGGTGTCGTCGGTACGGCACGGCATCAATCTCGTCGGCCGCGATAATCTCTTGAAGTTGTGCGCGATCCTCACTTTGGCGGCCTTCCGCGATCGTCCCAGCTGGCTGCTCGGCAACACGCTGGTGCGCGCTCGCATGTGCGAACTGCTGCGCCCCGCCGGCGATGACCAAGAGGGTGGTGCGTTCTTCATGGCCGGCATGCTGTCGCATCTCGATGCGCTGCTCGGCGTGCCGTTGCCGGAAGCGGTGGGCAGCATCGATCTGGTGCCATCGGTCAGCGACGCGTTGTTGGCCCGTAAAGGTTCCATCGGCCGCGCGCTCTCGGCGGTCGAAGGCTATGAGAAGGGTCGTTGGGATGCGGTCATGGCCGCCGGCTTCGACGATCTGACGGCTGTCCGGGCCGCGTACCTCGAAGCGGTGGGTTGGAGCGAAGAGACCCTCAATCTGACGATCGACTGACGACCGATGACGGCGTCCCGTCTCAATCGTTGAACATCTTCCACATCGTGCGCCGCGACGGGTCGTACGCGTTGTAGGTCTTGCCGATGGTCGTCGGGTCGCCGAGGGCTTGGACAGCAAGGTCGGCGAGGTCGGTGCGGGAGATGTAGCTGAACGCTCGCGGATCGTCCGCCAACACGGCGGTGCCGGTGGCTTTGACGTCGCCGAGTCCACCCGGACGGATGATCGTGTGGTCGAGGTCGCTCGCTCGCAGGTGGTCTTCCGCCTGGCTCTTCAAATCCATGACCGTTTCCAGGAATCGGCGGGACGGTGCCGGTGCCGTGGCGCGAGAGTCGCCGGCGCCGATCACCGAGATGAGCACGAATCGCCGCACGCCGGCTGCTCGGGCGCCCTCGATGGCGTTACGGTTGCCCTCGAGATCCGGCCGACGGGCTTTGTCGGCAGGGCCGCCGCCCAGGGTCGACACGACCGCCGCATAACGCTGCGCGGCGAAGGCGGCTTGGATCTGCCCGGGATCGAACGCATCGGCGAGCACGGTCGCCACGCCGATCTCTCGCAGTGCCCGGGTGTCGGAGGTGGGTCGGACCGCGACCGTCACCTGCTCGCCGCGGGCCCGCAGACCGCGCACGATCTCGAGCCCGGTGCCTCGGTTACCGCCGAACACCAGGATCGGTCCACCGGGTGAGACATACGCGCTCGCCGGACGGACGCCGGTGGGTTCGTGCGAGGAACCGCTCAACCAGAAGACATACATCGCCGCGACCAGCGCGAGCGTGAACAGAAGACCGCCGAGCGCGGCGAGGATCCAGCCGATGATGCGCCGCATTACGGTGTCTCCCGAGAAGCTGATGCCGATGCGCTGCATCGTGCCACAGCGCGACAGCGCCCGTCAGCGCCGCTGCCGACAAGCGTCAGCCATGCAGCGGGGCGATCAGGGCTTCCACGCCGCCAAAACTTCAGTCTCGCGGGCGGGCGCGATACCCGCCTTGAGGGTCGTCTGCTCCGCGGCAGGGCGCGCGAGATGCCAGCGGAGCGTGTCGCGGACGGTGTCATCGAGCGCTCGGATGCTCAATCCGGCGACCGCTGCGCGTTCCATGCGGGTCGCGGCGAAGCCTGCGGACTCCCCCTCCGAAGGCACCCAGACAGGCATGTCCGACCACGGTTGCACTTGCTGCGCAGCCAAGAATTCGGAGGGCAGCCAGACCGGTTGAGGGGCGTCCTTGGGACCGACGCTCGCTTGGGCCACCGCCACCGATGCATCGACCAGTTCGCCCATCGTGAACCGGCCGGGCGCTGATACGGCGTTGAAGGTGCCTGTCACGCGACGTTCGAGGGTGTCGATCGCGAAGGCCGCAAGGTCCCGGGCGTCGATCCATTGCAGCGGATCGGAGGGTGTACCCGGCGCGATGAAGCGACCGCCGCGTGCCGCACGCGCCGGCCAATAGGTGAAGCGGTCGGTGTTGTCGTCGGGGCCGACGATCAGACCGGGACGCAGGATCGTGGTGTTCCCGGCGCCGTAGGCCTCGCGTGCCGCATCCTCGCACAATGCCTTGAGCGGCCCATAGGTCGCACCGTCGATGGTCTCGGTGGCGGGCTCCGCCAATTTTGCGACCGGTGACTCCTCGTCGTTGGCGGACGCGAAACCGGCG
>CALGVD010000085.1 GCA_937920275.1 uncultured Pseudomonadota bacterium | reverse complement strand
GCCCGCGGCGCATCGCCCGGCGAGTGCTCGATCGCCTCACCGAAGTGCACTTCCAGCGCCGCCGCCGTGCCGACCCAGACGACACCCCCGTCCAGCGCGCAGCGGACCAACCCAGGCGCGACGTCGACGACCGCTGTATCCGCATAGCCCGCATACCGTGCTGCGATAGCCTCGGGCTCGTTGGAACAGAGAATCACGGACTCCAACGCCCGCGCGCCGTTCGGATGCTGCTGCACCTCGGGCTGGAAGATCAGCTCCGGTCGTTCATTACGGACGAAGCACACCAAAGACTCCGGGGTGCTCGCCGCGCCGAGCATGAACCAACGGAACAGCGCAGCGCCCCGCCGCACTCCGTAGTGGATCGGCCGCGAGGCCTGCGCGAGCGTCCCCACCGGCAGACCTGCTGCAGCGAGTCGCGCGTGCACCCCGTCGATATCCTCGGCGCCGATCGCGATGATCGCGAGCGCGGCATCGGCGTGGGTCGGAGTGTCGCGGATCCACGGATAGATCCACGGATAGAGATGATGCTCAGGCGTGACCGGAGGATCCACCGCCGTGAGTTCGATGTAGCCGCGCTCAAAGATGATATGACAGCTCTGCTGCCCAAGCGGAACACGCTGCCCGGTGCGCGGGTCGAGCGCCATCAACGCCTCTGGCTCGGTCACGCAAAACCCGCGGTCCACCCACGACTGCCGTAACGGCACGATCGATGCGCCCACCAGACCCAAGTGATCCAACGACAACATGCTTTATCTCCGTGTTGATCCGCCCGACGCCGACTGCCGCGCCCCCATTCTTTCACAACGGGTCGACGCCCCCTCGCAGACCGACAGGCATCACGCCATAACCCAAGGATATGGCGCGACCCCACCGCCACCCCGTAAACTCCGCCGCTCCCCTCAACTGGCTGAAGGTCTTGATCATGTCCATCTCCGTCAATCGCGCCGTCGCCGCCATCCTGTTCGCGCAAGTCGCCGCAGGCGTCGCCCACGCGCAAACCGCGCCGCTCGAAGAGGTCGTCGTCACCGCGCAAAAGCGTGCCGGTAATCTGCAGGACACCCCGATCGCCATCTCGGCGGTCACGGGTGATGCGATCGAAAAACTGAACATCGATGACATCGGTGCCATCGCGGCCGCCAATCCGTCGCTCGTCTACAGCGAAGCCGGTGGTGAAGCGCAGCTCTACATCCGCGGCATCGGCAGCAACATCTTCAACATCGGCGCCGACCAGAGCGTCGCCACGCATATCGACGGGGTCTACACCGGCCGCGCCAACATGGGCCTCACGCAGTTCCTCGACATCGACCGCGTCGAGATCCTGCGCGGCCCGCAGGGCACGCTCTACGGGCGTAACGCGACAGGCGGCGCGATCAACATCATCTCGCGCGCCCCGACCGACGAGTTCGAAGGCTATGTCTCGGGGCTCGTCGGCAGCTTCGACCGCATCGATGTGCGCGGCGCCGTCTCGGGCCCGATCACCGAGAACCTCTCAGGCCGCCTCGCCGTGCGTCGGCTGAAGGACGACGGCTACACCGAGGATCTCGACCCGCAGGGCGGCGACAAGGTCGATGACAACGATCTCGCGGCCCTCCGTGGATCGCTGCGCTGGAAGAGCGATGCGCTCACGGCGACCTTGATCGCCGAGTACAGCGAGTTCGAGAACGGCAACACGAGCATCTTCCCGATCGACAACACGGGTCTCGCCGAGAGCCTCGGCGCCAAGCCCAACCGCGACATCCACAAGACCTACAACAACACGCCCAGCTTCCACGAATGGGAGACCGGCGCCGTCACGGGCATCCTCGATTGGACGCTGACCGACACGACCAACCTCAACCTCACCGTCGGCTATCGCGACTGGGACAGCGATTTCCTCTTCAACACCGACGGCACGGAGATCGAGATCACCCGTACGACGCTCAGCTACGAGAGCGAACAACTGTCGGCGGAGCTGCGCCTGTCCGGTGAAAGCGGTTGGGGTCGATGGCTCGTCGGCGCGTACTGGTTCGATGAGGACAAGTACGGCGCGCTCGGTCTCGTCCGATCCGGCTTCACGCCCCCTGCCGTGCTGGTGCCGCGCTCGTTCATCTTCCGCGCCGACGGCACCGGCGAAGCCACGGCGCTCTTCGGTCAGGTCGATTTCAAACTCGCCGACACCTGGACCTTGAGCGCCGGCTTGCGCTACAGCGACGAGAAGAAAGGCGACTTCCTGCGCCAATCGACCTTGCTGCCGGACAACGAGCTGCTCGGCCTCTTCACTCCGAACCCCATTCCCGACGCCACGCCCGCCAGCACCCGCCGCGTGAGCCGCAGCTGGGACGCCTGGACGCCGCGCGTGGGCCTCGAGTTCCGGCCGTCGGATGACCGACTCTTCTATCTGACCTACAGCGAAGGCTTCAAATCCGGCGGCTTCAACGATCTCTCGGTCGTCAATCCGCCGTTCGATCCCGAACTCGTCGACAGCATCGAGGTCGGTGCCAAGACCGAATGGCTCGGCGGTCGGCTGCGGGCGAACGCGAGCGCCTTCTATTACGACTACACCGACCTGCAGGTCTCGGTGTTCGCGAGCGTGGGCAGCATCACGACCACCTTCACGACCAACGCCGCCGAGGCCACGGTCCAAGGCCTGGAGTTGGACCTCGTCGCGAAGGTGACCGAGTCGCTCGACATCGCCGCGTCACTCGCCGTCCTCGACGCCACCTATGACCGCTTCGTGACGCCTTACGGCAGTTGCACCGCGGTCAATGTGGCGCTCGACGCACGCTGCGCGGGTCGCGTCGGGCTGCCGCGCTTGATCGATGCCGCAGGCAACCGGCTGAACAACGCGCCCGAGTTCAAGGGTTCGGTCTCGGCCACCTACCGCTTCGATCTTTCGGGCGGCGGTTCGATCAGCCTGCAGGGCGCCGCACACCACCAGGGTCGCGTGTACTTCCTGCCTGCCAACACCACCGTGATGTCCCAGTCGTCGTACACCTTGGTCGATGCCCGCATCGGCTACGAGAACGAGTCGGGTGATCTCGCCGTCGGTGCGTTCGTGAAGAACCTCGCGGACGAGGACTACTTCCACAACATCGTGCAGTTCACCTCCACGAGCGATGCCCGCAAGGATGTGTTCGCCATCGGTAACGCGCTTGGCTATCCTGCCGCAGGCCGCCAGTGGGGCGTCGAAGTCACCTATCGTTTCGGGAACTGACATGGCGCGACCGCACATCATGTTCGTCCAGGCCCAGATGATCCCTTGGTCATCCGGATGCCATGGTGCGCTCCACGCCGATGTCGACTCGAAGATGTTGAGCCATGACGATGTCGACGGCAGCGCGACGACGATCATCCGGTATCCCGCCGGTTGGTCGCGTCCTGCGCCGCACTCGCTGTCCTGCCACGAGGAGTTCCTCGTGCTCGATGGCGCGATCCGCATCAACGGCAGGCAGTACGACAAGCACGCCTATGGCTTCTTCCCGGCGGGCTATCCCCGCGAGCAGGCCTCGAGCCCGCACGGCGCCGTGCTGTTGACGATGTTCTATGGTGTGCCGAAAGCGACCGACGGCGCAGCGGCCGGTTTCGATGAGAAGCTGTTGGTCGAACATGTCGATCCGCTTTTGATGGAGTGGGACCCGGGCCTCGTCGACCCGCAGCTCTCGAGGGGTGTCGCCATCAAGCCGCTGCGCACAGACCCGTACACGGGCGAGACCTCGTTCCTCTATTGCTCTCCGCCGCATCGGGTACCGCCCGGCATGGCGAAGCCGCAGTGGACGCACCCGATGGTCGAGGAGCTCTACACCCTCGAAGGCGATTATGTCTGGGGCGATCTCGGTCGTATGCAGCGCGGTGGCTATTGCTGGTGGCGCGAGGATGTCTATCACGGGCCCGCCGGCACGGACACGGGCTATAACCTCTTCGTGCGCACGGTCAACGGCCCGCTCGTGAACACCTTCGACACCGTGAAGAAACCCTTCACCTGGCACCCGGAGCACAAGCCGATCCTGCCGCCGGAACTCGCGCCGTACGGTCAGCCGCTGCCCGCGGCTCCGAACTATTGACGATGACGAGAAGCGATTGGCCGCCCGCATCCCAGGCACGGTACGCCGTCATCGTCTTGATGGTGGCGTACCTGTTCTCCTACGTCGATCGTCAGATCCTCTCGATGCTGGTCGGGCCGATCAAGGCGGACCTCGGCCTCTCCGACACCGAGATCAGCCTGCTTCACGGCCTCGCGTTCGCGGTCTTCTACACCGTCTTCGGCATCTGGCCCATCGGCACCTGGGCGGATAAAGGCAATCGCCGCAACATCATCGCGGGCGGCGTCTTTTTTTGGTCGTTGATGACCGCTGTCTGCGGTCGCATGACGAGCTTTGCAGGACTCTTCGCCGCGCGCGTGGGGGTCGGCGTGGGCGAAGCGGCGTTGACGCCCACCGCGTATTCGATGCTCGCCGACTACTATCCACCAGAGAAGCGCGGTCGAGCGCTCGGGCTCTTCTCGATGGGGGTGTACTTCGGCATCGGCGTCGCCATCATGGTCACGGGCGCGCTCGTGCAATATGTGTCCGTCCTGCCGCCGTTCGATCTGCCGCTCATCGGCGAGGTCCGCGGCTGGCAGATCCCTTTCTTGCTGCTCGGCCCGCCGGGCATCCTCGTCGCGCTTTGGGTGATGTCGGTGCAAGAGCCGCCGCGTCGGGGCGTCACCGCAGAGTTGCCGAGTTTCCGCGCGGTGATCGCACACCTGCTCGTACACAAAGGCTTCTACCTGAACTTTTTCTTTGGCATCGCCTGCCTCACCCTGCTTTTCAACGGCATCGCCTTCTGGTTCCCCGCGCACCTGATGCGTAGCTTCGGGGTGGATGCGCTCTTCGTGGCCTTCACCTACGGGCCGATCATGTTCTTCGCGGGCGCCGCAGGCATCCTCGCAGGCGGGATGTTGGCCGATCGATGGCGGGCGAACGGCGATCAGACGGCGGAGATCCGCGTGGCGCTCCTGAGCGTCCTCTTCCTATGGCCGTCCGCGATCGCCACCTTCCAAGCCGGCGATGTGACCCTCGCCTTGATGCTCGCGGTCCCGACGCTTTTCTTCTCGAGCTTCCCGTTCGGCGCGGCCTCATCCGCCATCCAGCTCGTCACCCCGAACCAGCTGCGCGCCCGCGTCTCGGCGATCTACCTGCTCGTGGTCAACATCGTTGGTATCGGTCTTGGCGCCACGGTCGCGTCAGCCATCTCCGATCACATCCTTGCGGATGAGTCCCGCATCGGTGATGGCGTCTCTTGGGTGGCGTTCGTCAGCCTGCCCATCGCGGGCCTGCTCCTCTGGCGCTGCCAGAAGACCTTCAGGGCGCTGCAGCAGGTTTGAGTCGAGG
>CALGVD010000084.1 GCA_937920275.1 uncultured Pseudomonadota bacterium | reverse complement strand
CGCAGTGACCCTCCCGCCGGCGGTCTCGCACCGCATCCAGCTCGGCGCCTTCTCGACCCGTGAGCAAGCCCTCGCCGAATGGTCGCAGGCCCGGGCGCGTCACCGGGAGTTGCTGGGGCTCGTGCCCTCCATCACCCCGACCGACCCGGTTGACGAGCGCGGCATGTGGCGTCTGCAGTCGGGCGTCGCGAGCGAGGTGCAGGCCCGCGAGATCTGCCGCGTCCTCGCTGCCGCGCAGCAGCCCTGCGTCTACGCGCCGCCGACGCGATGATCCCGCGCCGCGACGGCTGAGCGGACGGCGGTCGGCATGTACCCAGCATTCTTCGGACTCGCCGAGCTGCCCTTCACCATCACGCCCGATCCGCGCTACCTGTTCGCGAGCAGCCGTCATGCCGAGGCGTTGGCCCATCTCGTCTATGGCGTGAGCGAGGCGGGCGGCTTCATCCAGCTGACCGGCGAAGTCGGCACCGGCAAGACCACCTTGGTGCGTTCACTGCTGGCGCGCGAGCCCTCCGGCGTCGACATCGCCTTGGTCCTGAACCCGCGGGTGACGGTGCCGGAGTTCCTGCTGACCTTGTGCGAGGAGCTCGGCATCCCGATGCCCGGCTCCGCCAGCGGTAGCGTCAAGGCCTTGGTGGATGCGCTGAGCGCGCACCTGCTGGCCGCCCATGCCGCCGGTCGGCGTGTGGCGGTCATCATCGATGAGGCGCATCTCCTCGAGCGCGATGTGCTCGAGCAGGTCCGTCTGCTCACGAACCTCGAGACCTCGACCCGCAAGCTGCTGCAGGTGATCCTGATCGGACAGCCGGAGCTTCGGGAGCTGCTGGCGCGCGAGGATCTCCGCCAAGTGGCGCAGCGCATCACCGGACGGCACCACCTCGAGCCCTTGTCGCGCGAGGAGACGGCTGCCTATGTGCGGCACCGTCTGCGCGTCGCCGGCGCCACCCGCGAGATCTTCACGCCTGCCGCGCTGCGAGAACTGCATCGGCGCAGCGGTGGGCTGCCGCGCCTCGTGAACGTCATCGCCGATCGGGCGCTGCTCGGCGCGTTCGCACGCGACCGGCACGAAGTGTCGTCGGCTTTGCTGCGCGCCGCAGCCGCTGAGGTCGCCGGTGAGGCCGACGGCAGCCGTGTGTGGCCGTGGGTGGCGACGGCCGCGACCGTGTTGCTGGTCGCCGTCAGCGTCTGGTGGGCCTGGTCACAGCGCACGATGGGCGGCTGAGGCCGCACGCGCAGCGTCTGCGGCGAGCGTTTCGCCAAGCAGCCTGAACACGCCGGCGCCATCCGCACCGGTCGCCCACAGCACGTTCTGCGGTCGGTGCCGCGCCGCCCGGAACTCCACTGCGGTGTGTCCTAGCGTGAGCGGTGATCGCAGTTCGACATCGACATGGCAGGACTGCAGGCGGAACAACTGCGGACGCAGCAACCAGGCGATGGGGCAGGGGTCGTGCAGCGGTGATCCCTGCGCGGCCGGGCCGTTCGCGGGCAGCGCATTGGAGAACGCGAGCAGTTCGGCGACGGCGAGCGCCGGCGGCGAGCCGATCGCGCGGATCGCCGCGATGCGATCGGGCGTGGCCCGCACCTGATGCGTCGCATCGAGCCCGAAGGCGACCACGGCGCAGCCGCTGTCGAAGACCGCTGCGGCGGCGTCCGGGTCGGCGTAGATGTTGTACTCGGCGGACGCTGTGATGTTGCCGCCTTCGCTGCGCGCACCGCCCATGAGCGCGATCTCGCGCAAGCCGCGCCGGATGTCTGGTTCGCGTCCGAGCGCGACGGCGAGGTTCGTGAGTGGTCCGGTCGCCACCAGCGTGACCGATGCGGGTTCGGCATCGAGCAGCGTGTTGACGATGAAATCGACCGCATGCGACGACTCGGCGGCGCTGCGCGGTGCAGCGATCGGCAAGCTGCCGAGCCCGGATTCGCCGTGAAAATGCCCTGCTTCCACCGAAGCGCGCCGCAGCGGCTGGACGCATCCGGCGAACACCGGGATCTCTGGCCGCGCGGCGATGTCGCGGATGAGGCAGGCGTTACGCGTCGTCAACGCTGCGCCGACGTTGCCAGCGACGGTGGTGATGCCTGCGATATCGAGCGCATCACCGGCGGCGAACGCGAGCGACAGCATCACGGCGTCGTCGACACCCGGATCGCAATCGATGATGACGCGGTGCTTTTTCATGGGGGGACTTTATACGAACGCTGCGCTGCGTTGCTCGGAGTGATTGACGCGGCGCCGCATGAGGCGTAACTTCTCGTCTTCGAAAACACCCTCAGGGAGACGAAAGATGGCTGCTAAGAAGAAAGCTGCGAAGAAAGCGAAGGTCGTCAAGAAGGCTGCTCCGAAGAAGGCCAAGAAGACCGCTGCCAAGAAGAAGTAAGCGGGTTTTCCGTCTACTCGAACGGGGCCGCGACATCGCGGCCCCGTTCATTTCAGCCCCCCGTTCATTTCAGCCCTAAGATCCGCCCGTCATCTGCATCGCAGATCAGCGGATGTTCTCATCCCACCAAGCCTCCATCCGCCCTCTCAGCGCAGCATCGGGCAGCGCGCCGCGCCCGGCGCCGAGGTTGTCCTCGAGGTTCGCGAGCCGCGTCATCCCCGGGATCACGCAGGTCACGGCCGTGTGGCCGAGGATGTACTTGAGCAGGACCTGCGCCCAACTCGTCGCTCCGACTTCGGATGCCCAATCAGGCAGCGGACGATCCTTGAGCTTGCCGAACAGGTTGCCGTCGCGTGGGCCGCCAAAGGGCATGTTCACGAGCACCGCCATGCCGCGGTCCTTCGCGAGCGGCAGCAGGCGTTCCGCCGCGCCGCGGTTGGCGATCGAGTAGTCCACCTGCACGAAGTCGAGCCGCTCGGTCGCCATCACCTGCTCGAACTCCGCGTACTGCGGATCGCGCGAAGTGGTGATGCCGAGGTAGCGGATGCGCTTCGCCGCGACCTGCTCGCGCAGCAGTGGCAGCAGCACCTCGGTACCGACGAGGTTGTGGACCTGCACCAGATCGAGCCGGTCGCTGCGCAGCCGCTGCCGGGAGGCCTCGAGCATCGCCTCGCCCTCGGCGCGTGTACCGTCGCGGGCCGTCACCTTGGTCGCGAGGAAGCAGCGGCCGCGGTTGCCGATCTCGGCGAGCAGATCGCCGATCACCCGCTCGGACTCGCCGTAGGACGGCGCGGTGTCGATCACGCTTGCACCTGCGGCCGAGAGGCCGGCCAGCACCGCCTTGCGACCCATGCGCTCTTCGTCGGTGGTCGGGTTGTAGCGGTTGGTGCCGACGCCGATCACGCCGAGCCGCTCACCGCTCGAGGGGATGGCGCGACGCAGCAGCGGCGCCGGCGCTTCGTCACGGGCGAACAGGGGCGCCGCGGCCGGGGCGGTGATCAGCGCCGCGCCGGCGAGTTGCAGGGCGGTGCGTCGGTCGATGGGGGTCGGTGGCATGGTCACTCCGGTAACGGTGAACGGTGCGTATCGCGCAGGAACAGCCCGCCGATGACGAGCGTCATCAGCGCGACGATGATCGGGTACCAGAGCCCCGCGTAGATGTCGCCCGTTGCAGCGACGATCGCGAACGAGGTCACGGGCAGGAAGCCGCCGAACCAGCCGTTGCCGAGGTGATACGGCAGCGACATGGAGGTGTAGCGGATGCGGGTCGGGAAGAGCTCGACGAGCCACGCGGCGATCGGGCCGTAGACGAGCGTGACGAGGATCACGAGCCAAGCGCAGAGCGCGATCACCATCGGGTAGTTGACCTGCGACATGTCGGCCTTCGGCGGATAGCCCGCCGTGTCGAGCGCACCGCGCAGTTGCTTGTTGAAGTCCGCAGATCTGGACTTGAAGGCTGCGGCATCGAGCGCGCCGCCCTCGAAGGCCGGCACCGTCACCGCCGTTGCGCCCGTGCCGATGCGCACCACGGCCGTGGCGCCTGCGGTCGCGGCTTCGTTCCGGTAGGGCACGCCGGCGCGCGCGAGCGCGGTCTTGGCGACATCACAGGACTCGCGGAAGGCCGCTTTACCGACGGGATCGAACTGCAGACTGCAACGCGCCGCGTCCGCGACCACCACTACGGGCGCCGTCGCCACCGCCCGCTCGAGCGCGGGGTTCGCGTAGTGCGTGATGGCCTTGAAGGTCGGGAAATAGGTCAGCACCGCGAGCAGGCAGCCCGTCATCACCAAGGTCTTGCGACCGATGCGGTCGGAGAGCGCGCCGAACACCACGAAGAACGGCGTGCCGATCAGCAATGCGGCGATCAGGATCAGGTTCGCCGAGGCGGCTTCCAACTGCAGCGTGCGTTCCAGGAAAAAGAGCGCGTAGAACTGCCCCGCGTACCAGACCACGGCTTGGCCTGCGGTGGCACCGAAGAGCGCGAGCAGCACGATCTTGAGGTTGCGGCGGTCGGCGAAGGCTTCCGTGAGCGGGGCTTTGGCCAACTTGCCCTCGGCGCGGATCTGCTCGAAAGCCGGCGACTCCTCGAGCTGCAGCCGGATGTAGACCGAGATGCCGAGCAGCACCACCGACAGCAGGAAGGGGATGCGCCAGCCCCAGACCTCGAAGTCATCGCCCGTCGCCCAGCGGCAGAGCAGGATCACGAGCAGCGAGAGGAACAGGCCGAGGGTCGCCGTGGTCTGGATCCAGCTCGTGTAGAGCCCGCGCCGGCCGTCGGGCGCATGCTCGGCGACATAGGTCGCCGCGCCGCCGTATTCACCACCGAGCGCGAGGCCCTGCGCCAGCCGCAGCACGATGAGGATGATGGGCGCCGCCACGCCGATGGTGGCGTAGTTCGGCAGCAGGCCGACGAGCGCGGTCGACACGCCCATCAACACGATGGTGATGAGGAAGGTGCGCTTGCGGCCGACGAGGTCCCCCAGCCGCCCGAAGACGAGCGCGCCGAAGGGCCGGACGAAGAAGCCCGCCGCGAAGGCGAGCAGCGCGAAGATGAAGCCCGTGGTCTCGTTGACCCCGGAGAAGAACTGCTTCGAGATGATGATCGACAGCGCGCCGTAGAGGTAGAAGTCGTACCACTCGAACACCGTCCCCAAGGACGAGGCGAAGATCACCCGGCGGTGGGCGGGGTCGACTCCGGAGGAGCTCGGCGTAGGGGCGCCCGGGGAGGCGCTGCGTGTCTGGGTGGTGGCCATGACCCGCAGTGTGCCTTCATTCGCAGAGGCTTTCGAGATACCCCTGGGCGACGGGGGCGTTTTTGCCCTATCACCGCTCCCTGCGCAATTCCTCAGCCAGATCGGGCTTGATGTTCACCCGGAGCAGGAGGGCGAGGCCGACGAGCACGGCTGCCATCACAACGATGATGGCCGCCGCGATGGCCATCAGGTCGGTTGGGCGGTACCACGGCAGCGTATCTTCGAGGCTCGGATGGAGCAGGGCCAACAGGACTGCCGAGAGCCCCGCCGCTGCAGCCATCGTCCACAGCCGCTCCCTGACCAATCCCACAACCAGTGTCCCGCGGGTGGCTCCGAGGCACATGCGAAGCGCGATCTCCCGACGGCGCGCGTACATCAGGCTGACGCTGTCCGCGCCCAGACCGATGAACGCGAGCACCAGCGCCACCAGTGATGCCAGTGCCGTGCTCACGGCGAGAAAGCGCTCCAACGCGGTCCGTCGGTCGAGGACCGCGGACAGTCTGGTGAAGCTCTGCACGCCGAGTCTGTCCCATCCCTCGGCAGCCGGAGATAGTGCGTACCGCGGATACCAAGGCGACGAGAAGGTCATGAACCCGTCCGCGCTCGTCGTGGCAGCCTTGGCCTCGCCGCAACGGTACAGGACCACCGGGTGATCGCCGTACAAGCGGTCGTACCGTACATCCCCGATGACGCCGTGGATCACCCCTCGGTCGCGGGCGATCTTCTTACCCTGGAATTCGACACCGTCGACATCGACGATCGATCGGCTGATCAGTTGCTCGGGTACGACGCCCAATTGCTTTGCCGCCGCCGCGCTGATCAGCAAGCGACCCGTCTCGCACCATCCGGAGAACTCGCCGGCCACCAGCCGCACACCGGCCAGCGATGGCCAATCCGCGCTGACGGTGACGGAATGCGCCATGATCTGCGGCGCGCCTGTGGATTGCGGCAGACTGAATCCTTGCCGCTGACCCAGCGCCGCAAGGGGTTGGGTGTCGGCGAACGCGAAAGCGCGCCCCTCGACCCGTGCGCGGGCCTCGGCGATGGTCAAACGCGTTTCACCGGATAGGGCACCGACATAACGGTCGAGGACGCCGATGGGCGTCGAGCGCATCCGTTGCACCTGTATCGACATCAGCAGTACGGTGCCCGCCGCGGCGAAGCACACGAAGAAAGCGATGACGCCCGCCCCCGAGCGCACGGATCTCTGTCCCGCGGACTCCGAAACGGAACCGCCCGCGGTCATCAGGCGCCTGATGGACAGCAACGGCGCTGCGCTCGCCAAGGCCTGCAGACCCAGCAGACCGAGCGCGCTCAGCCCGATCGTCAACACCCGCGGCTCGAGCGATATCGCGCCATCCTTCACGCCGAGCGCGGGTACGCTTTCGATCCAGCGCAGCGAGAAGGCAGCGACGGGAAGTGCGATCGCCGTCGCCGCGGGGATCAGCCATGCCTGTTCGGCGAACATCCGCCTGAAAAGGTCCCACATCCCGGCCCCGACGACGAGCCGAAGGCGTATCTCGTCGAGACGCGTCGGCAGCATGGCGAGCAGGTGCAATGAATAGTTGAACAGGAACACGACCGCCATGACGAGACAAAGCGCGCCCAGGTAACGCGCATATCGCTTGATGATTTCCCGTCTGTCCGGATCGAGGTCGATCCCGTCGACGATGGTCAATCTCCGGCCCTGATCC
>CALGVD010000083.1 GCA_937920275.1 uncultured Pseudomonadota bacterium | reverse complement strand
TCCCGCGGCACGGTGCTGATCGTCCACGGTCTCGGGGAACATGCCGGGCGCTACGCGCCGCTCGCGGTGCGGCTGAACGCGCTCGGCTGGTCGGTGCGGGCCTACGACCAATACGGCCATGGTGAGTCCGCCCGGCTCGGCGCGGGCCGCCCGGGCGCTCTGGCGCGGCCATTGCAGCTGCCCGAGCATCTGGCGGCGATCGCCGATGCGACCCGGGTGGCCGGACAAGCCCCCGGGCCGCTGATCGTGCTCGGCCACAGTTTGGGCGGCTTGGTGGCCGCCTCGGCGGTGTCGCGCGGCCTGCTGCGACCGGATGGCCTGGTGCTCTCCTCGCCCGCCCTCGCCGTCGACATGGCCACCTGGCAGCGGGCGGCGGTGGGCTGGCTGCCGCGCTTCGCACCCGGGCTCACGCTCGGCAACGGCCTCAAGCCCGAGTTCTTGTCCCATGATCCGGCGGTGGTCGCGGCCTACCAGGCCGATCCGCTCGTCCACGACCGCATCTGCGCGCGCTTGGGCGCCTTCGTCGCTCAGGAAGGGGAGCCGGTGTGCGCGGCGGCGGCGCGCTGGTCCGTCCCGACCTTGCTGCTCTACGCCGGGGACGATCGTCTGGTGAGCCCGCGTGGCAGCCGGGCCTTCGCGGCGACGGCCGAGGCGGCGGGGGCTCCCGTGCAGTCACGCTGCTTCGGGACGCTCTACCACGAGATCTTCAACGAACCGGAGCCCGCCGATCCGGGCGATTCGCCGTTCAGGGCCCTCGCAACCTGGCTCGACGCCAGGGGTTGAAGAGCGTCCAGACGATCACGAGTGCGACGGTCGCAGCCCCTGAGAGCGCCACGAGCCGCACCGGCGCCGTGATGTCGGGCAGACCCGCCCACACGCCGATACCGGCCCACACGAACACCGCGCAATACACCGCATCGCGGGTGACGCTGCCCATCCAGACATAGATCGCGGTGGCCGCCACCACCGAGACCAGCGCCCACTGGTCCATGCTGAGATCGAAGGGATACCACTTCAGGTCGAAGCAGAGGTTCCCGAAGTTGAGCAAGGTCGCGGCGGTGATCCACCCGAAATACAGGCTGAACACGCCATCGACCGCAAAGAATTCGCCGCGTGTCGGCGCCGGCAGCTCTCGCAGCCGGCGGAAGATCACGACCAGCGTGGCGAGCATGCCCACCATCACCACGAAGCTCGCTTCGACGAACTGCCAGTGCCACACGAAGATCCACGCCACGTTGCCGAGCGCGTTGAGGTAGAACGGACCGGCGATCGCCGAGATACGCTCGCGGATACGCGGGGCGCCGACCCAGGCCGTGATGCCGAACGCCAGCAAGCCGAGGTAGATCAGGCTCCAGATGCTGAAGGTCCGGCCGGCGGGCGTGAACCCGGTCGGGTACATCGCCGAGAGCGTGCCGGTGTTGTAGCCGCCGAGCGGGACGATGTTTGCGGCAGCGTTGACCGCCATTACAATGACCACGGCCACCAACGGCCAGAAGCTGCGTTTGCCCATGAACATGCTCCACCCGAGGACGACTGCGCACATCATACCCGCACACGGCAAGCGCGGCGCCCGGGCACGACGGTCCGTGTCCATTGTCCGGTCCGGTGCCACCGTCCTCGCATTGGCCGCTGTGCTCTCGCTCGTCGGTTGCAGCGCCAGCCCACGCATCGACGACCGCCACCCGATCGACACGACCCATCGCAGCCTCACCCAAGAAAGCCGCGTCCGCTACCTGATCCTGCATTTCACCTGGGAGGGCTTCGAGGATTCGTTGAAGGTGCTGACACGCGGCGCCGTCAGCAGCCACTACCTCATCGACGAATCCCCGCCGCGCATCTACCGGCTGGTCGAGGAGGACCGCCGCGCCTGGCACGCGGGGGTGAGTTTCTGGGCGGGCGAGACGATGTTGAACTCCGCCTCGGTCGGCATCGAGATCGTGAACCTCGGCAACCGCGTGGATCCGACCTACGCGCCCTACCCGCCCGCGCAGATCGACGCCGTGGTGGCGCTGGTGCGCGACATCCAGCGCCGCCATGCCATCAAGCCGCACCGCATCCTCGGTCACAACGACATCGCACCGCAGCGCAAGACCGACCCGGGGCCGAAGTTCCCCTGGCGTCGGCTCGCCGACGAGGGCTTGGTGCCGTGGCCAGACGACACGGCCGTGGACGCGGCGCGTCCCGCGCACGAGGCGATGCTGCCGCCGGTGGCGTGGTTCCAGGACCAGCTCGCCGCCATCGGCTACCCGGTCCCGCGCCACGGTGAACTCGATGCCGAGACCCGGCGCGTGTTGATGGCGTTCCAGATGAAGTATCGGCCGTCCGCGTGGGACGGGACGCCGGACGCCGCGACCGCGGCGCTGCTCGAAGTGGTGGCGCGCCCGGGCGGACTGCTGCTCCTCGGCGCGGACGGCGTACGCCGTCCCTACACACCCTAGGCGAGGACCGCGGTCTCGCCCGCAGTCAGGGGATCGCGTCGAAGTTCGGTACGGCGGTCGGCGTGGCCGTTCCGGTGGCTGTGATCGTCGTATTGCCGAGCTGCTTCGAACCGTTGTCGCCCCACATGAAGGTGGTGCCGTTGTCGGTGATCGCCGCGGCGAACGAGAGTCCGCCCGCGCCCACCGTGATGCCCGCGCTCACCGCCGACACTGCACCGAAGGTGTTGCGGGCGGTGGTGCCGCCATCACCTAAGGAACCGGCGTCGTTGGCGCCCGTCGAACGCGCGAGGCCGTCGCTGCCGACGAACAGCGTCATGCGTGAGCCTGGCGCGACATCGACCGCCGCCCGCGCCACACCCGCCGGCACGCCGAGATCAGCCGGCGCACCCGCGCCGAGCCCGAGCTGGCCGTCGGCGTTCTCGCCCCAAAGATAAAGCGCACGGCGGCGCGAGACCGCGGCAGAGTGATCGCCCCCCGCGCGGATGCGGGCGATCTCGCTGAGGCCGGTCACCACCGGCACGAGCGAGGGCTTGAAGCTGCCCTCACCCAATTGCCCTGACGCGTTGGCGCCCCACGCCCAGACGCGGCCGTCAGCGCCGAGCGCGAGCGCGTGCGAGTTGCCCGCCGCGACTGCGATGATGCCGGTCAGCCCCGTCGCTTCGACCGGGATGATCACGGAATCGCGACCACCGTTGCCGAGCTGGCCGATGGTGTTGCCGCCCCAGGTGAATACGCGACCGTCGTCGAGCGCCACCACCGAGAATCCGCGACCCGCCGCCACGGCCACAGCAGGACGCGGCAGGCTGACCTTGTCGGGCGTGGCGCGCGGCAGGACATCACCGAGGCCGAGCTGGCCGAGGTCGTTGAAACCCCAACTGAGGACATCGCCGTTGTCGAGCAGCGCGAGTGCGTGGTTGAAGCCCGCCGCGACTGCGGTGGCCAGACGCCCCGCCGGCAACACCACCGCGGTGGGGGTGTCGGAGGCGAGCGCCGGCGCACCGTTACCGAGCTGGCCCTCGACGTTGTACCCCCAGCCGGCGATCGAACCGTTGCCGCGCCGCACGAGGGTGAAGCTGTTGGCGCCGGTCGTGCCGCGCGACAGCGAGACCTCCGCGGCGAGCGCAGCGAGCGGCGCCACCACGCCGTCGACCACGCGCAATACCGCGGCGGCGCTCGTCGCGTTGCCCTGCGGATTGGTCATGCGCACCGTGAAGGAGGCGTTGTCATCGGTCAGCGCAGCGGCCGCGATGCGATAGATCGCGGTCGTGGCATCCGGGATATCGACGCCGTTACGCTGCCATTGGTAGATGAGGTTCCCGCCGGTCGCCTTGACGCCGAAGATCGCGGGCTCGCCGGCCACGACCGTCTGACCGACCGGCGGCACCGTCACGACCGGAGTGCCGGTGACCGTCAGGGTGGCGGGGTTGCTGACCACAAAACCCGCCGGGTTCAGCGCATAGGCGCGGAACACCACACCGTCGTCGGCGGCGGTGGTCGCAGAGATCGTGTAGGTGGCGGCATTGGCGCCCGCGATGGGGACTTCGTCGCGCAACCATTGGTAGGAGAGCGACTCGCCGGTGGCGGCGACGGTGAAGGAGGCCGAGGTGCCTGCGGCCACCGAAACATTGGTCGGTTGCGTCGTCAAAGTCGGCGGACCGTTGACCTTGACGGTCGCCTCGCTGCTGGTGACCGAGCCTTCCGCATTGCTGATGCGCACGGAGAACTTGGCGCCGTCGTCCTCGGCGGTGAGGATCGGGGTCTGGTAGGCGATGCCTGTCGCACCGGCGATCGCTTGACCGTTGCGCAACCACTGGAAGGTCATCGGCGGCTTGCCGGAGACGCCGACATCGAAGCGCACCACCGACCCGAGGAAGCCGATACGGTCCTTCGGCTGCTCGGTGATGGTCGGGGTTTCGGGACCTGCACTGCTCAGACAGCCGGCGAGGGCGTGCATGACGAGCAGGAGACCGGCCAACAACCGGCCACGGCGCATCGGAGTCGTGATCATCCTCGCATTTTAGCCCAATACCACGGCGCATGCGGCTACCATTAAGATCCGGTTGAAACGATTTTGCCGACCCGTCTTTTTCAGGAGCCCAGCCATGTCCATGCACGCCCGCCAGTCCTTTGCGCTCAGGACCTTTGC
>CALGVD010000082.1 GCA_937920275.1 uncultured Pseudomonadota bacterium | reverse complement strand
CCTCAAGTTTCCGGACTGCCACGGTGGGTACGCTCGCCAATGGCGGCGTGACGCTTGTCTCGAAGCTCGTCACGGTGGCAACGATGTATTTCGGCGCTCGTCTGGTGATAGAAGGTCGACTCACGGTCGGGCAGTTGATCGCGTTCAATATGTTAGCGGGGCAGGTGGCGCAGCCGGTGATGCGGCTCGCCCAGTTGTGGACCGACTTCCAGCAGACCGGTATATCCGTCGAGCGCCTCGGTGACATCCTCAACGCCCGTACAGAGGTTTCAGGTGCCAAGAGCGCGTTACCGCGGATCGCTGGGCGGGTGGTGCTCGAGGATGTCGTGTTCCGGTATCGACCGGACGCTCCGGAGGTGTTGAAGGGTATCAACCTCGACATCGCCGCAGGCGAGGTGATCGGTATCGTCGGACGATCAGGCTCTGGAAAAAGCACATTGACCAAACTCGTCCAACGGCTTTACGTGCCAGAGCGCGGTCGTGTTCTTGTAGATGGTATGGATCTCGCGTTGGCCGAGGCCAGTTCGCTGCGGCGCCAGATCGGCGTTGTGCTGCAGGAGAACGTGTTGTTCAACCGATCGATCCGGGAGAACATCGCCTTGGCGGATCCCGGTGCACCGCTCGAGGCCGTGATCGAGGCAGCCAAACTGGCGGGTGCGCATGAGTTCATCCTCGAGTTGCCGGAGGCTTATGACTCCATGGTGGGGGAGCATGGCTCTACCCTCTCGGGCGGCCAGCGGCAACGCATCGCCATTGCGCGAGCACTGATGACGCGACCTCGTATCCTGATCTTCGACGAAGCGACGAGCGCCCTCGACTACGAGAGCGAGCGCGTGATCCAGAAGAACATGAAGGCCATCTGCGAGGGCCGTACAGTGATCATCATCGCGCACAGGCTTTCAGCCGTTCGGGATGCCCATAGGATCGTGGTGATGGATAAAGGGCAGATCGTCGAGATCGGGCGTCATCAGGAACTCCTCCAACGGGAGGCGGGCCACTACGCGCGGCTTCACCGCCTGCAGCTGGGGTGACAAGATGACCTCGCCGTATCTGCAGGCCGTCCGGGATTTTTGGGGTCGTTATGCCGAGGTATTCCGCTATTCGTGGCGGAATCGCGGAGACTCGGAACCGGTTGAACGTTTGCCGCACGAGGCCGCGTTTCTGCCCGCGGCGCTGTCATTGCAGGAGACCCCGGTGTCGCCGGCACCCCGTGTAGCCATGTGGACGCTGATCGCGTTCGCATCGATAGCGCTCTTGTGGTCGATCTTCGGTCGGATCGATATCGTCGCCACCGCGCAGGGGAAGATCGTTCCCAATGATCGGACGAAGACCGTACAGCCTATCGAGACTGCGACGGTCAAGCGGATCCTCGTGACCGATGGACAACGGGTCAAGGCGGGCGATGTGCTCATCGAACTGGATGCGACGATGGCGCAGGCTGATCGAGATCGTGTGCTCGGGGATCTGGTCAGTACGAGGCTGCAGGTGTCACGAGGCGGGGCGATGCTTGCCCTCATCGAGAGCGGTCGGTTGCCGTCGTTGAGTCGCCCGCAGGACGCCACCGATCTTCAGTTCGTGGAGGCGCAGAGATTGCTTGTCGGGCAGGCGAACGAGTACACCGCAAGATTGGAACGGGTTGGCGCAGAGTTAGCACAAAGAGAAGCGGAGCTTCGTTCAACAAGAGAGATGGTCCGAAAGCTTGAGCAAACGGTGCCCATCGCCCAACAGCGCGCGGCGGATCTTCGTAATCTGCTCCAGCAGAACCTGGTGGCAAGGCACACTTATCTGGAGCGCGAACAAGTCCGCCTAGAGCAGGAGGGAGATCTGGCGACGCAAAGAAGTCGACTGACGGAGTTGGACGCGGCAATCAGGGAGTCGGCAAGCCGTCGTCGGGAGTTGACGGCCGAGGTGCGTCGCGTGACGCTCGACAGCATCACGGATGGGAAGATGAAGGGCGCAGCTCTTGAGCAGGAGTTCATCAAGACAGCCTCCCGTGACCGCCTCATGCGACTTCTTGCGCCGGTGGACGGTACGGTTCAGCAGCTTGCCGTGCATACCGTCGGCGGTGTGGTCACGCCCGCCCAACCGGTCATGGTGGTGGTACCCAGCGACAACCCGCTTGAGGTCGAAGCGTTCGTCGAGAACAAGGACATCGGGTTCGTTCGATCGGGGCAAGCCGCTGAAGTCAAGATCGAGACCTTCCTCTACACCAAGTACGGGACGCTACCAGCGACGGTATCGTCGGTATCCCACGACGCCATCAACGACGAAAAGCGCGGGTTGATCTATTCGGCGAGGGTGAAGCTTGCCGAATCCACCATCATCGTCGACGGTACTGAGGTCAATCTGACTCCGGGAATGGTCGTCTCCGTCGAGATCAAGACCGGCAAGCGTCGGATCATTGAATACTTCTTGTCGCCGCTGATCCAGCACACCCGGGAGAGTCTGAGGGAGCGCTAGATGGGTTCGAATCCTATTCCGGGCACCATCTCTCTTGATGTGATCGATTCGGCAGGCTCGCTCCTCCGCGGACCAAGTCGCGCATATTCGAGTGGTTGGCGTTGGGTGAGTTCTCGGGCTTGCGGTGCTCGTGGTTGCGCGATGACGGTTTTGCTCATGTCCGAGGTGCTCCGGTCTTCGTGATCGCTGCCGATCGGGCCTAGGGTGGCGGTTTGTATTTGTCTTCGGTACGATCCAAGAAAAAAGTGATCGGGTATCACTTGCGCAGGGTGAGTTCAGGCTGCCTCAGGTCCAGTTCATCATCTCCTCAACCGAGGGCTTCCTTTGTCAGCAGTCGATAAAGAACTACGCGTTAGGAACTGTTTTGTCGTGCGTCTTTTTCCGTTGGCATTCCTTGTGATAACGACCGCATTGGCGTTTCTTGCGACGCCCCTAACGGCATTAATTTTCGGCTCGTCAGTGCTTTTTGTCTACGGACTGTACCTCTCTCTGAAGTTTCAATCCGAGCGGTACAGGACAAGAAAGGCGAAACACTTGGTTTTTGCGCGGGTTTTCGCCGTGGCTATCGCCTTTACGTCTTTCCTCATGTACTCGCTTGTTGAGATCTTGGAAAAGCGTGTTCTGACCTGACCTATCGACCAGATTCGCCCAGCGTCTCCGGGGGGCAAGTACGCCGGACTGAAGCCTTTTTCCCGGCTGCGACGCGTTTAAGATTCGCAGCCCTTCCGGGCCCGGATAGCTCAGTTGGTAGAGCGGCGCATTCGTAATGCGTAGGTCGTAGGTTCGAATCCTATTCCGGGCACCATTGGAGCTGCCCCGCTTCCGTGGACAGGTTAGTGTCTTAGTCCTGTGATCGTCTC
>CALGVD010000081.1 GCA_937920275.1 uncultured Pseudomonadota bacterium | reverse complement strand
CGGCAAGAAACCGCGCTTGCGCATCAGCGCGTCGATGCCCGGGTCGCGGCCGCGGAACGCGCGGTAACCGTCCGTCGGGTCGACGGTGTTGCCCACCGAGAACACATGGTCGCGCAGTCGCCGCGCCAGTTCACGGTCCCAAGGGCCTTTGGCCTCGATGAAGGCCTCCCAGGCATCGGCGGTGAGGGTGTCCGACCAAAGATAGCTGTAATAGCCGGCGGAATAGCCGTCGCCCGAGAAGATATGACCGAACTGCGGGGTGCGATGACGCATCACGATCTCGCGGGGCATACCGAGCGCAGCCAGGGTCTCGCGCTCGAACTTGTCGGGGTCGATCCGGGCGCCGGGTTGCGCCGCGAGGTGCAGCTTCATGTCGACCAATGCGCCGGCGAGGTACTCGACGGTGGCGAAGCCTTGGTTGAAGTTCTTGGCGCGCTCGACCTTGGCGACGAGCTCGGCCGGGATCGGCTCGCCGGTCTCGTGGTGGACGGCGTAGCGCTCGAGGATCTTCTGGGTCGGCAACCAATGTTCGAGCAGCTGCGAGGGGAATTCGACATAGTCCCGCGCCACCGCTGTGCCGGAGACGGACGGGTAGTTGACGTCGGAGGCGAGGCCATGCAGCGCGTGACCGAACTCGTGGAACAGCGTCACAGCATCGTCCCAACTGATGAGCACCGGCTCGCCGGGCTGGCCCTTCACGAAGTTGGAATTGTTGGAGACGAGGGTGGTGACCTCGCCGTCGAAGCGCTCCTGTTCGCGATAGGCGTTCATCCACGCGCCGGATTGCTTGCCGACGCGGGCGTAGGGGTCGAAGTACCAGAGGCCGACATGCTTGCCCGCGAGGTCGCTGACCGCCCAGACCGCGACATCGGGGTGGTAGACCGGTACGGTGCCCGGTGTGAGCGGCTTGAAGACGAGGCCGAAGAGCTCCTGCGCCACGAAGAACATGCCTTCACGGAGCTTGTCGAGCTGCAGATAGGGCTTGAGCTCGTGGGTGTCGAGGTCGTACTTGGCCTTGCGGACCTTCTCCGCATAGAACCGGTAGTCCCAAGGCTCGAGGGTGAGCTTGTCGCCCTCGGCGTCGGCGACACGCTGCATGTCGGCGACCTCCTCACGCACCCGCGCAACGGCGGGCTTCCAGACCGCCTCCATCAGCGCCATGGCGCGTTCCGGGGTGCGAGCCATGGTGTTCTCGAGACGCCAGTGCGCATGCGTAGGGTGGCCGAGCAGTCGCGCACGCTCGGCGCGCAGCTGCAGGATCTCGCCGATGATCGCGTTGTTGTCGCGCGCATCGCCGTTGTCGCCGCGGCCCACGAACTCGCGCCAGACCTTCTCGCGCAGGTCGCGACGGGTGGAGTAGGTGAGGAAGGGCTCGACGGATGAGCGGGTGTTGGCGATCACCCACTTGCCCTTCTGGCCGCGGCTCTCGGCGTCCGTCGCATAGCCCGCGCGCAGCGACTCGGGCAAGCCCTCGAGGTCGGCCTCGGCGCCGAGCTGCGTGAAGCGCGCACCCTCGTCGGCGAGGAGGTTCTGGCTGAAGCGCGTGAACAGCCCGGCCAAAGATTGGTTGATCTCGGCCAAGCGGGTCTTCGATGCGGCATCGAGTTTGGCGCCGGCGCGCACGAGATCGGTATAGGTGAGCCAAGTGAGGCGCTGCTGCTCTGCGGTGAGACCGGCGGTCGCGCGCGTGTCGTAGACCGCAGCGATGCGCGCGAACAGCTTGTCGTTCTGGGTGATCCGGTCGCGGAACGCGGCGAGCTTGGGTTCGAGGTCGCGCTCGACCGCCTGCACGGCTTCGTCGCTGAGCGTGGCGCCGTAGATGCCGTAGACCGTATAGGCGCGACGCAAGGCACGGCCGGAACGCTCCATCGCGGCGATGGTGTTCTCGAAGGTCGCCGGCGCGGGATCGTCGGCGATCGCCTGAAGTTCGGCCAGTTGCCGGGCCATGCCGACTTCCATCGCAGGCGCGAGCCCAGCAGGCGAGGCTTTGTCGAAGGCGGGTACGCCGCCGTATGGACCGATCCACGGTGCGGCGAGCACGGGCAGCGGCTGCGACGGGGCGGCGGTGGAGGCGACGGCGATGAGGGCGGTGGTCATGGCGATTCGGAGCGCGTGGCGCATGGGAGTGGTTTCGGGTGTCTGGGGGCGGGGGGGCAGGATATCAGTGACGGACAGGCGCTGCCGCGAGGGCGGTCAGTCCGCACCGAGATCGAGACGCAGCGTCGCCGGCAGGCAGTGCATCGGCAGCGGCGCGGCGCGGCCGCGGATCTGCAGCGCCGGCAGCTCGAGGATCTCGAGGCCGAGGCCGTCGGGACCGAGTGCGGCGCGCACCGTACCGGAGAACAACACCTCGCCGGCGCGGGCGCGCTGGCAGAGCCGTGCCGCCACATTCACCGTGTCGCCCACCACGGTATCGTGCCGGAACGAGGGCGGGCCGATCGGCCCGGCGATCACCGGCCCGTAGTGGATGCCGATGCCGAGGCCGGTGATGACGCTGTAGCGGGCCTGCCAGTCCGCGGCGAAGGTCTTCCAGTCAGCGAGCAGCGCATGGGCCGCTCGCACCGACTCGCGGGCGGCCTGCTCGCCGGTGTCCGCACCGGGGCCGGCACCGAACGCGATCACCACGCCGTCACCGGCCATGTTGCAGGCGCGGCCGCTGTGCTGTCCGACGACCCCTACGAGGAGCTCGAAATAGCCCTCGAGCAGTGCCACGACCCCATCGGGTCCGAGTTGCTCCGAGGCACGGGTGAAGCCTCGCATATCGACGAACATCACCGCGCAGTCGATCTGGCGCTGAGCCATGGCCGGGTCAGGCTGGCGGCGGCGCAGACGATGCGCCACGCGGATCTTTGGGCGACAGCCGTAGCGGTTCGGGGTCCCGGTAGCCGGTGACGGCGTCGAGGTCGGCATGCATCCCCACCAAAGCGTCTTCGACGCGCCGCCGCAGCGCCTCGAGCTGCACCGCATCGAGTTTGGCCGGCACTTCGATGGGCTCCCCCGCACGCACGGCGACGGTGGCGCCCGGTTTCGGGATCACGGTGCGATCCCACGAGGTATCCCAACGCCAGCAGCTCGCCGCCGACCCGGCCACCGGCAGCAGCACGCTGCCGGTCTTCTGCGCGAGGGTGATGATGCCGAGCTGCGCGACGCCGCGCGGGCCGCGCGAACCATCGATCGCGAGACAGGAGTTGAGTCCGGGATCCTCGCGCTGGGCCTTGATCATCTCGACCAGCGCCCGTGCACCGCCCTTGCCGGAGGAGCCGCGTGCGACCCGGAAGCCGAGACCTTCTTCGATGCGCGCCATCGCCTCGCCGTCGCGGCTCTGCGAGCACATCAGGCTCCAGCGGCCCTGTTCGGGCAGGCTGAAGAAGTGCATCAGCGCGAAGGTGCGCGAGTGCAGGAAGGCGCCCACCACAGGCTGTCGTGCGGCGATCAGTCGGTGCAGCGTCGTATCGACCTGTTCGGTGCGATAGGTCCAGGAACGGCCGAGCGCACGATAGGCGCGCCAGCCGATGGGCGGCAACATCTTGTGCAGCACGAAGCGGCGTATCGGCTTGCGGGGCCGCTGCGTGCGGTCCGGTGTCTTCGCCGTGTCACCCATGGGGTCTCAGCCCTCGCCGGTGCCGCGGCCTTTGCGTCCGCCGCTCGCATGCGCCTCGGCGAAGGCACCGCTCGCCATCGCGCCCACCACGGCGAGCTCGCCGGCAAGCGCGACCACGGCGCAGATCTCCGCGAACTTCGCCGCGGTGCCGGGGCCGGTGCAGCCGAGCAGCGCGAGACATTCGCGCGCGGTCGGCAGGAAGGTGCCGCCGCCGACCGTACCGACGATCAGGTTCGGCAGCGTCACCGAGGCGTAGAGATCGCCGGCGGGCGTCGCTTCGATGCGCGTCAGGGCGGTGCTCGCCTCGACGACACAGGCGACATCCTGACCGCAGGCGATGAACAGAGCGGCGACGGCGTTCGCGACATTGCCCTGCACGCCGATCGAGCCGGTCTGCAGCGATCCGATCGTGCCTTGTTGCCAAGCCCGGACCATGGTCGCGGCCTCGGTGCGCCAATAGCGGGCGAGGTGCCGCCCCGGCAGCAGCACCTCGGCCGAGGCGTTGCGACCGCGCGCGCCGAGGAAGGCCTGTGCGGTGGCGCGCTTGTCGCCGGACAGCACGGACTCCACCAGCCAGTTCACCGGGGCATGCGGCATCCGCGGCAGCAGCGCTGCACAGACCGCTTGCGTGGCGAGGGTGACCATGTTCTGGCCTGCCGCATCGCCGGTCGTGTACTCGAGCATCAGGTAGACGGTATTGCCGACCACCGAGGTGCGCGCGCCTTGCAGCCGACAGTAGCGCGAGGTGGTGGCGGCGGCTTGCTGCATCGGCAGGAACTGCGAGGCCAACCACGCGGCCATGGTGGCGGCGGTGGTGAGGTCCGCGAACGCAAAACAAGGTGCGCGACCGACCAGCTGCCGGGTGCAGGCCGCCGCCGCGCCGCCGCCGCGGTTGATGGCATTGAAGGCGTGCTGGTAGGAGGCGACCAGCGTGCCCTCGGTGGTGGCGAGCGGCACGATGAAATCGCCTTGCGCGTACTGGCCGCGGATGTGCACCGGACCGGCGATGCCGATCGGCACTTGGGCATAGCCGATGAAGCCTTCGATGCTGCCCGACAGGCTCGCGGGATCCGGTTCATCGGCCGCGCCGCTGATCGCGGTGACCGTGTGGCCATCGCTCAGAAGACGCGAGCGACGCGCATCGCGCGCCTCGCGCGAGGCATCGGTCGTGGAGGGCAGGCGGCGCGGGCCGGGGCTGCGGCTGTCGTCGGTCATGGGTTCATTGTGTGCGGCGCGTGGCGGGTTCCGCAAGGCGCTCAGAACCGCTCGCCGATGACGAGCCGGAACACCGACAGGTCTTCGCCGAAGCGGTAGCCGAGACCGATGCGGGGCAACGTCACACCGGCGATGCGCAGGGGCTCCGCAGTGCCGAGCGTGATGCCGATCTCGCCCTGCAGGCGGGTCACCCCTCCGGTCGGTGCGCTCGCGAGCAGCGGTACCGAGGGTGCATCGGGATACCAGCGGAGGGCGGCGTAGGGTGCATAGTCGAGCGCGACATCGCGGACACGCATGTCGAGCGGCCGGGTGAGCTCGATGCCGGACACGAGCAGCGCGAAGTCGTCGCTGCCGGTGCCTTCGACGCGGCTGTAGGCGTAGGCGAGCGACTGGTGCCAGCGCAGCGCGCCGTGGCGCGACTCGCTGCGCCGGTCGGCGGTCGCGCCGAGCGTCGCGACGGTCGCCCGCAGACTGTTGCTGCGGTCGCGGGCGACCCCCGCCTCCACGAAGGGCTGCAGCGCCCAGTGCTCACCGAGTCCGATCTCCCAGCGCAGTCCCGGTACGAACGACAGCGTCGAGAGGTCGCTCGGCAGGCCGCTCTCGAGGATGTCCTGGACCTTGAAATCGAAGAAGCCGAGCGTGACCGGCAGCGTCAGCACCAGACCCGCGCGCTCGTCATCACGCTCGCGCAGCCGCCGTTCGAAGGGCAAAGAATAGACCTGCACGGTGCGGCCCGAGATCTCGTAGATACCGGTGCCGAGCCGATGGGCGAAGGCGAAGTTCGCCTCCGGCAGCTCGCTCTCGCGCAACGGCGTCGTCGGCGCGGGACCCTCTGCCGGCTGGGCTGCCGCCGGGACGACAGCGAGTACGGTGGCGAGTACGGTGGCGAGGACGGCAGCGAACGCCGCGGTGGATCGGCGCATCAGCCCGGGTCCTCGGTCGTCAGCCGATCCGTGCCCGTGCCGAGCATCAGCTGGCGCAGCCGCTCCGGCGCGACCAGATGGCAATAGTGGTTGCCGCGCCAGGTGTCAGGCATGACTTTCCAGCGCCAGTCCTCCCAAGCGGCGAAGAGCGCTGCCGAGCGCAGATGCAGCGTGTCGTCGGGACCACGCCAGGCGCGCGCGCGCGACCGCACCCAGCTCGAGCCCGTGTAGCTCATGGCATCGGGCTCGAGCATCACCCGGGAGGGCGGGTAGGGTGCGCCGCGCCGCTGGTCTGCGCTGAAGCTGCGCCAGATCTCGCGGGTCATGTCGCGGTGCAGGTCGCGGCAGGCGCGGTCGGGGCGGTCGGGGCGGTCGGCGGTCTGCGCGTTCAGGGCGCCCGCCCCATGGACGCTGCGCAGGTGGTCTGCGGTCTTGGTCTTGCAGGACAACTGCAGGGCGCGGCCATCCTCGCTGGAGGTGAGGTATTGGTGGGTGCGCAAAGGACGGACCGCGGGCTTGGAGAGTTTGAAGGGCTCGAAGCCCGTCTCGACGATGTTCTCGATGGGCAGCGTCGTTCCGACCAGCCGTCGTTGGGCCTCGGCGCAGAAATCCGCATGGCTCCGATCGAGCGTGGCGGGCCGGGCGGCCGACACGGCGACGGCCAGCACCGCGCAGGACGCGATCGCGAGGGCTCGGCGGGCGAGGCCGGGGCGACGGGTCATCGGCGCTACAGGCATGGCGGCGAGTCTAGCAAAGCACGCCTGAGGCCGATGCGGACGGCGCGCGAGGGTGGCAAAGATCAGTCCGCTGGGACGAACCGTTGGCTGGCCGCGCAAGATAATCGATTTTCCAGGGTTCCGATGGAGCGCTATACTGACCCCATGGCACACCCCTCTCCTTGGACAGACATCGGGCGACACGACCTCCTTCCTGCGGCCTCGCACGACGAGATCGCGCGGTTCGATGTCATCGCCCAACTGAACACCCTGCTCGCCGCCCGCTTGGCGCCGGCGGTGCGTGCGTCCTTCGAGGGACGCGTGAGCCCAGCCTGGGCGGCGCGGCATGGCCATGAACCCCGAGACCGTCAAGAGGTCGCTGAGGCCATGTCCTCGGATCCCGCATGGCGCAGTTGGAGCCTCGTCCGTCGCAACACCATGGAGATGCGCCAGCAAGCCGGGCGCAGCTTGGTCGCCCGTCAAGCGACCGCTTTGCGCGATCGGGCGCAGGCGCTGAACGAAGGCGCCGCGACGCTGCAGCTCGACCCGTCGCTGCCCGTACCCCGGTATGTGTCAGCGGTGGACACCCACCTGATGCGCGGTGGCTACACCGCCGAGCAGATCGAAGGCGATGTCTCGAACCCCGCCAACTACGACGCGGGGTTCTTCGCCACCGTGGGCGGCATGGCAGGTCCCTGGAACGATGCCGCGGGCCGCGCGTTGGCCGCGTGGTTGCAGCGTGAACACCCGGATTTCCAGCCGCAGCGCATCGCGGACCTCGGCTGCGGGCTCGGCCACAACACGCTGCCGTTGCGCCATGCGTTCCCGCAGGCGCAGATCGTCGCTGTCGATGTCGCTGCGCCGTTCCTGCGCTACGGCCACGCGCGCGCTCGCTCGCTCGGCATCGATGACATCGAGTTCCGCCAGCAGGACGCCACCGCCACTTCGCTGCCGGACGCCTCCTGTGATCTCGTGTTCACCACCATGGTGCTGCACGAGACCTCCGCCGAGGCGCTACCGCGCATCCTGGCCGAGTGCAAGCGCCTGCTGCGTCCAGGCGGGCTCGCGATCCATCTCGAGCAGCCGCCCTATCGGCGGTTCCCGCCGTTCGAGCAGTTCATGCGCGACTGGGACGGTCGTTGGAACAACGAACCGTTCTGGACCTCCCTCCACGAGATGGACCTGACCGAGCGGATGGCGCGGGCCGGTTTCAGGCCGGGAGAGATCTTCGAGACCGAGTGCCGCGCGCCGGCCTTGGTCGCTGCCGATGGTCGTGCCGAGGACTTCGGGCGATCCCCCGTATGGTATGCCGTCGGGGCTTGGCAGACGGCGGACGAGACCGCCGCGGCCATCGGCTAGCCCGAGGACAGCGACCCGGGACATGGATAAGCCTCCCCCGCTCCGCGCCGACTCCGATCAGGCTGCGTCCCCCGCTGCGTCCCCCGCTGCGCGAGGGCGTCGCCCCGAATTCACCGACGATCCCATGCTCGATCGCCTTTATTCGGTCACGCTCGCGCTGGTGGCGGAGCTCGCGGTCACCCGCGCCCGGCTCGACACGGTGGAGCGCCTGCTCGCTCGCCGCTCGGTGGTGGGCGCCGAGGAGATCGAGGCCTATCGTCCGGCGGACGCCGAGGAAGTCGAGGCGCGCAGCCGCCTGCACGCCGAGTACCTCGAGCGGATGTTCCGCGAGTTCACCCCCGTGACGCGGGGCGACACGCCGCGCTGAAGATCCTGCGTCCGCGCGGGACGGCGGCGGCCTCAGCCCGCCTGTTTCTCGACCGGAACGATGGTGATCTCGACGCGGCGGTTCTGGGCACGGCCCTCGGCCGTTTCATTGGTGTCGACCGGATGGTCGGGGCCTGCGCCGACGGCGATCATGCGCTCGCGCGCGACGCCGCGACCCGAGAGGTAGCTCACCACCGAACCCGCACGGCGCTCTGAGAGCGTCATGTTGTAGGCGCGCGCACCAGTCGAGTCCGTGTGGCCCGCGACCTCGATCACCGTCTGGTTGAACTCGCCGAGTGTGGTCGCCACTTGGTCGAGCACCGTGTAGAAGTTCGCGTTGATGTCGGCGCTGTTGGTGGCGAAGGTCACGCCGCCCGGCATGTCGAGGGTGATGTTGTTCCCCACGCGCTGGACCTCGACGCCGGTGTTGGCGAGTTGCGCGCGCAGCTTGCGCTCCTGCTGGTCCTGGTAGTTGCCGATCGCCGCGCCGCCCAAGCCGCCGATCGCAGCGCCGATGGCTGCGTTGTCGAACTTGTCGCCCTTGCTGAGCAGGCCGATGACCGCGCCGATGCCGGCGCCGATGGCCGCTCCGCTGCGGGTCTTGGCGGTGTCCGGGTTGCCGGTGCTCGCGCAGCCGACAAGCAGCAGCGATCCGAGCGCGAGGGCGGTGATCTGGATGCGGGAAGAATGTCTCATGGTGGAATCTCCGTTCGAGCGTTCAGGTCGGGAAGTGCAGAGGCCGGGGAGCGGCGGACGCGTGCCTGTCAGCGCTTGACAGGCGTCGCAGGCAGCGACAGCGAGCCGTCCAGCAGGATACGCCGTGCGAAGTCGGGGGCGATGAAGTGGCAGTGCCGCACGCCGCGACCGGCTTCGCTGCCGGTCCAGCTGCGCGAGGTCAGGTGCAGCGTGCCGCGCTTGTCGACCGTGGCGAGCTCGCCGGGTTCCAGCCATTCGGCCGAACTCGCAGCGACGGTATCGCGATCGAACGCGACCTTCTTGCCTTGACCGAAGCGGGCGCCGGCGCGCTCCGCCGGTGTCAGCGAGGCGAGCACCGAGGTGAAGGTGTTGCGGTTGACGAGCGAGCAGCTCGAATCGCTGCGCGCCGCATCATGTCCGAAGGCGCCACGCAGGGCCTCGGCGGTCGCGAGCTTGCAGGAGATCAGCTGCACCTGACCTGTGGTCGGATCGGCGACGGTGTACTGCTGCGCCTCGAGCGGCTGCACGGAAGCCGCGGCATCGCGGAAACTGTCGTAGCCCTCATGCAGCACATTGCGCGCCGGCCGGGATGCGAGCGTCACATAGCCTTGGGCGCGACCACAGAATTCGTCGGTCGGCCAGGGGGCGGTGGCCGCTCCTTGCGCGACGCCCGCGGTCGGGCCCGTGATGGCGATCAGCGCCGTGACGGCGAGGGCGGCGAGGGTGAGGGATTTCATTGAAGACATATCAGGCTCCGTTGAGGGTATCGTCAGGTCAAGAACGCTTTGGGTCAAGACCGCTCCGGGTCAAGACCCAAAAAGAAAGCCCGCCGCGCGTCTGCCTGACGGGCCCTCAGAGTGACGACGAAATGTTACGGCGCGATGAGCAGCGTCACGCGGCGGTTCTTCTCTCGTCCTGCGGTCGTGTCGTTGGTCGCGACAGCGTCGTTGAATTCGTCGGTGCTGTCGGAATCATGACTGCTGGCGTGGCCCCCGATCTCGAAGTTCCAGTTCCGCGAGGCGACATAGCTGAGTGCGGGACCGAATCCGATCCGGTCATCGACCTGGCGTTCGCGCCTTACGCGAGCGCGAGGGTCGCAGCGGTCGCCAGGCTGAGGAGGATGTTTTCATAGGGTTTGCTCCATCCTAAACCTTCAAGATTTTCGTAGACGCGTCGACGCATCAAAAATCTCGTACAACAGCGTGTTTAACACGCGCGGCGCCCCTTCAACGAAATGCCGGATGGCGTACGCGATCACCGGAGCGGATGCCACGGCGGGCGGACTCGCCGCCGCGCAGTTCAAGCACCGCCCGGACCGGGGTGTCGACGCCGAGCGGCTCCAGCGACAGGGGGGTGGTCCGCTCGTAGATCTTCACCACTTTGCCCCGCGGGTCGATGAAGAGGATGTCGAGCGGGATATAGGTGTTCTTCATCCAGAACGCCGACGGTCTTGGCGCAGGGTGGATGAACAACATCCCTTGCTCCGCAGGCAGGTCGCGCACGAACATCAGCCCTTGACGCTGGCGCGCCTCGGTGTCGGCGACCCAGACGCGGTAGGTGGACCGGGTCCCGGCCGCGGTCTCGACGGTCACCTGGCTCTGCGGAAAACGCGCGAGATCCTCGATGGGGGTGTCTGCTGCCGTCCCGAGCGGGACGAGCGTGGCGAACACCAGCGCCCAAGAGGGTAGTCGCGGGGTCGGGCGCCTGGTCAGGCGCCGGAGCTGGGCGGGCGAGCGTTGTGAGGGGGCGGGCATTTGAAGGGCGAAGCATAGCCGCAGTCACCCAGTGGATGCCAAAGTCTATGGTCGCTAGTGTTGACCTTTCAACAGTGAATAGTATACGGTAATGCAAGATGAGCGCATTACCGCGGTCGATGACAGGCAATCCGGCGCCTAGGTTTGGGTAGAATCAGGGCGCAATGATCGTTTCGAACTTCATCCGCCTCAGACGGGTCTTCGCAGTCGGCGCGCTCGCTGCGCTGCTGCTGTCGGCAGGTTGTGCCGGCTTCGGCTCCCGCCTTGAACCGCCCAAGCTGTCGGTGGTCGGCGTCGAGATCGTCCGCGGCGACCTGTTCGAGCAGCGGTTCAAAGCCCGCATGCGGGTCCAGAACCCGAACGACCGATCGATCGCCGTCCGCGGCGTCTCCTACACCCTCCAGATCGGCGGCGAGGAACTGGGGCGCGGTCTGTCGGGATCGTCCTTCACGGTGCCGGCGTTGGGTGAGGCCGAGTTCGACATGCTCGTCACCGTGAACTTCGCCGGGACCGTGATGCGTCTGCTCGAGCGGGCGCGCAGCGACGGACTGCCCGATTCTTTGTCGTACCGGCTGCGCGGCGAGGTGAAACTCGCCGAAGGGTTGGTGCGCACCATCCCGTTCGACGAAAAAGGTGCGGTAAAGTTGCGATGACCGCGTCTGCGCGTCGATCGGTGGCGTTGCGTCGGGCGCTGCTGGTGGCGGTGTTGGCTGCGCTGGTGGTTGTCTCGATCGCGCTCGGCTGGATCGCGACGCATCGGGGAACGACCCCTGCCCAAGAATTCCGCCCCGATGGGGCTTCCAGGAGTACACCATGACCCTTGCCCTTTGGACTTTGCTCGTCGCCGTGATGTTCCCGATCGTCTGTGCCGGTATCTCCAAGGCCGGCCCCACGCGCTACGACAACCGCAATCCGCGCGCCTGGCTCGCACAGCTCGCCGGATATCGTGCGCGTGCGTATGCCGCCCAGCAGAATTCTTGGGAGGCGCTCGCCGTCTACGCAGCAGCGCTGCTCGCGGCGGTCGCCGGGGGCGTCCCCGATGCGACGGTCGCGATGGTCGCCGGCATCTTCCTCGCAGCGCGCATCGGGTATCTCGTCTGCTATCTCGCCGACCTTGCCACCCTGCGCTCCTTGGTCTGGGCGGCGGGCTTCGGCGCCTGTGTCTGGCTGATCGTGGTCGCGGCGCGGGGTGCCGGTGCAGGCTGAGCTCGGCGTCGATCTGCCGCGTCCCTCCGGTACCTTCCGCAAGCTGCAAGCCCAGCTGCGCGGGCAGGTCGGCAAGGCGATCGCCGACTACGGCATGATCGCTGAGGGCGACAAGGTGATGGTCTGCCTCTCGGGCGGCAAAGATTCCTACACCATGCTCGATCTGCTGCGGTCTCTGCAGCGCAGCGCGCCGGTGGATTTCGAGCTCGTGGCCGTGAACCTCGACCAGAAACAGCCGGACTTCCCGGCTGAAGTGCTGCCCGATTGGCTGAACGCGCAGGGTGTGCCGTACCACATCATCGAGCAGGACACCTACTCGGTGGTCAAGCGTGTGATCCCCGAGGGTCGCACGATGTGCGGCCTGTGCTCGCGATTGCGGCGCGGGGCGCTCTATCGTTGGGCTGCCGAGAACGGCGTCACCAAGATCGCACTCGGCCACCACCGCGATGACATCGTCGAGACGCTGTTCCTCAACCTGTTCCACGGCGGACGGTTGAAGGCGATGGCGCCGAAGCTCCGCTCGGACGACGGCCGCAACATCGTCATCCGACCGCTCGCCTACTGCGCCGAGCGCGACATCGCGCGCTACGCACGGGCCAGGCGCTTCCCGATCATCCCCTGCAATCTTTGTGGGTCCCAGGAGAACGCGCAGCGGCGTGCCATCAAGCGGATGTTGACGGCTTGGGAGCGCGAGCACCCGGGGCGTACCGAGTCGATCTTCACGGCCTTGCGCCAAGTCGAGGCGGGGCATCTCGCCGACCCGCGGTTGTTCGATTTCGTCGCGTTGCGGGCGGGGTCTTGAGCGTCGATGTGGCCGACACCGATGCCGAACGCGATCTGCTCGCGCAGGTGGCGCGGCTGCGCAGTCGGTTTCAGGGTGCGCTGTTCGGGTTGGCGGTCGGCGAGGCGTTGTCCGCCCCGGCCATCTATGGCCGCCCCGGGGCGTTCCCGCCGGTGCGGGACCTCTTAGGCGGGGGTCCGCTCGACCTGCCGCGCGGTGCTTGGGCCGCACACATGTCGCTCGCGCTCGGCGCAGCGCGCAGCCTGCTCGAGACCGGGCGCAGCGATCCCGCGGATCAACGCGAGCGATGGCGGCGCTGGCAGCGTGAGGGCGAGGGTTCCGCGACCGGCGAATGCCTGGGGATCAGCGCCAGCGTGGCGCGCGCCTTGGTGGACGGGACCCCCGACCCTTCGCTCGCCGATGCCGCCGACGCCCCAGCCCGTGTCGCGCCGTTCGCCATGCGCTATCTGGATGACCGCGAAGCGCTGCGATCCGCGGTGCGCAGCAGCGCCACCGTGACCTGTCACGAGCCGCGCACCCTCGCCGCCACCTGCGTGTTCGCGGACATGGTGCGGCTCGCGTTGCGGGGCGCCGCGCCGATGACGGTCTTGGCGGCGGGCGATGAGCTGCGCAGCGCGGCTTGGGACGGCTCGTCACGCCCATCCGCCGTGCTCGGCGCGGTGGTCGAGGGGTTCGCTGACGGCGCCGGGTTCAAGGAAACGGTCCTGCGCGCCGTGAACCGCGGTGGTCCCGCCGATGTGGTCGGTGCGCTGAGCGGCCAGTTGGCGGGCGCGCACTACGGCGTCGAGTCGATCCCGGCGGCGTGGGTGGCCGCGATCGCGCATCGCAGCACGATCGCAGACCTCGCGGATGCCTTGCTCGCCGAGGCCTTGGTCGGTCTGGTCGACCCGGCGTAAAGTGCTGTGATCCGCGGTCACACGGCGACCGGTTCGAGGAGGCAGGGATGGCGCGCAGAAGGCCCGCGTGGGCTGCTGAGACGGATGCGACCATGTTGCGGATGCGGTTCCGCGACCTGCGTCTGGGCCGTCCCAACCGTGCAGTGCTGCGCCGCGCGATCCGCCGTCTGCACGCCGAACTCGACGCGCGTGGCATCACGCTGCGGCCACATGTCTGGTTCGCGGAGGAATGGTTCTCGCCCGACGGTATCCCCGGCATCGCCATCCCGTTCTATCTCGCGCATCCACGCCTCGAGCGTTTGGAGCGCCGGATGAACGGTGTCGTCGAGGGCGGCAATGCCACCGGCCTCATGCGCATCCTGCGCCACGAGGCGGGACACGCCATCGATACCGCCTACCGCCTGCGCCGCCGTCGCGCTTGGCGCGAGATCTTCGGCCCGCCGCTCGCACCCTACCCCGACGCCTACTCGGTCGATCCTTTGAGCCGCGATTTCGTCCAGCATCTCGATGGTTGGTACGCGCAGGCGCATCCGGCCGAAGATTTCGCCGAAACCTTCGCGCTCTGGTTGGCGCCGAGATCCCGTTGGCGCAGCCGTTACGCCGGCTGGCCGGCGTTGCGCAAGCTCGAGTGCATGGACGCGCTGATGGCGGACATCCGTGGTCGTGCCCCGCCGGTGCGTTCCCAGCACCGCATCGATCCCGTGGCCACCGATGGACTGACGCTGCGCGAGTACTACCGCCGTGGCGTCGCGCGCCGCGCCCATCGTGACTATGCGTTGGTGGACGGGTGTTTCGGCCGGGATTTCGGACCGCGTCCGCCACGGGCGCGGGCGCGCCGCGCTGCGCCGCTGCTGCGCAGCATCCGCGCTGGATTGGTGGCCGATGTGGTGGAGCGTCTCGACCTCGACCCCTATGCCGCCCGTCAATTGGTGGGGGTCGTCATCGACCGTTGCCAAGAGCGACGGCTGTGGGTGCGGGGCACGCCGCGCGCAGGTCGTGCCGCCGCCGTCCGTATGCTTCGTCGGTTGGCGCGCGCTGCGCGCGCGGGCGGACGATTGAGGTTCACGCTATGAAGACGCTCCGGATCCTGGTCCTCGTCCATCCGTCGTTGGTGCCCCCCGAGAGCACGGCGGGCCTCACCGACCAACAGATCGACGACTGGCGCACCGAGTACGATGTCATCACGACCCTGCGCACGGTGGGTCATGAGGTGCGCTGCCTCGGCGTGCTCGACAGCCTCACGGAGCTGCGCACCGCCATCACCGAATGGCGACCCGATGTCGTCTTCAACCTGCTCGAGGAGTTCAACGGGATCGTCACCTACGACCAGCATGTCGTGGCCTTCCTCGAGCTCATGCAGCAGCCCTATACCGGTTGCAATCCGCGCGGCCTGCTGCTGTCGCGCGACAAGCCGCTGTGCAAGCAGCTGCTCGCTTACCATCGCATCCCGACGCCGCAGTTCGCGGTGATGCGCCGCGGCATCAAGTTCCGCGTGCCGTCCCGGCTGCGGTATCCCCTGTTCGTGAAGTCGGCCACCGAGGACGCATCGCTCGGCATCGCGCAGGCCTCCGTCATCCAAGATCCGCAGCAATTGCGCGACCGCGTCGCCTTCATCCACGATCAGGTCGGTACCGACGCCCTGGTCGAGGAGTATGTCGATGGACGCGAGGTGTATGTCGGCGTGCTCGGCAACGAGCGTCTGACGCGGTTGCCGGTGTGGGAGCTGAGCTTCGGTTCTTTGGCGCAAGGGCAAGCCGGCATCGCCACCCGCAAGGTCAAGTGGGACCGCAAGTACCAACAGCGTCATGGCATCACCCGCGCAGCGGCGATCGATCTCGCCCCTGCGGTGGTGGCGCGGCTCGATGCGTTGTCGCGCCGCATTTACCGCAGCCTCGGCCTTTCAGGCTACGCCCGCATGGACTTCCGCATCCGCGCCGATGGGCAGGTGTTCCTGCTCGAGGCCAACGCCAACCCTTGCCTCGCTCAGGTCGAGGATTTCTCGCAATCGGCGCTGTCAGCCGGTATCGGCTACCAGGATCTGCTGGCGCGCGTCGTCGCGCTCGGGCTGGCGTACAAGGCGGAGTGGCGGGGTGATTACGCTTGAGGCGGGATCGGGTGCATCATGTTTCACCGCGTCTGCGGCGGTGACGCATCCCCGGTGTGCTTGTCGAGCCAACCGATCACTTCGGCGTGCCACAGCAGGCTGTTGGCGGGCTTCAGGATCCAGTGGTTCTCGTCCGGGAAGAACACGAACCGGCTCTCGACGCCTTGGCGCTGCAGTGCGGTGAAGGTCGCGAGGCCTTGCGAGTACGGCACCCGGTAGTCGAGCGCGCCGTGGATGACGAGCATCGGCGTCTTCCACTTCGTCACATGGTCCGCCGGGTTGAACTTCTCGTGCACCTGCGGGTTGGCGTAGTAGGGGCCGCCGTTCTCCCATTCGGTGAACCAGAGTTCCTCGGTGGTGTAGTACATCGTGCGCTGGTCGAAGATGCCGGCGTGGTTGACGATGCACTTGAACCGGTCCGGCCAGTTGCCGGCGATCCAGTTCTGCATGAAGCCGCCATAAGATGCGCCGAGCGAACAGGCGCGTGTGCCGTCCAGCCAGTCGTATCTCGCGAGCGCGGCATCGAGGCCTTTTTGTAGATCGACGAGCGGTTTTCCGCCCCAATCCTGGCTGATGGAATCGGTGAACGCCTGGCCGTAGCCGGGCGAACCATGGAAATCGATGAACACGACGCCGTAGCCCGCACCGGCATAGACCTGGGGGTTCCAGCGCCACGACCAATGATTGGCGAAGCTGACCTGCGGGCCGCCGTGCACGATGAATGCGATGGGGTACTTCTTGCCCGGGATCCAGCCCTGCGGCTTCACGACATAACCGTGGACCTTCGCACCGTCGGCGCCGGCGAAAGAGAACTGCTCCGACGCGCCGAGTTCGCGCGCACCGAGCAGGGCGGCGTTGACCGAGGTGAGACGCGCGGGCGGCTGGCCGCGCGCGGCGAGATGCAGGTCGGGCGGCGACCCGAGCGAGGCCCAGGCGATCACGACACCCTGGGCGGCAGGGGCGAAGGCCTGCACCTGTCCTTCACCGACGAGGCGGCTGCGCACACCCGTCGCAGGATCGATGTCGAACAACGCCACTTGGCCGATGTCGTCGGCCGTGGCCAACAGGCGCTTGCCGTCGAAGCTCGCGCCGAGATGGCGGACCGAGCGGTCCCAGTCGCCGGTGAGCGCACGCACCTTGCCGTCACGGGCGCTGCGCAGCATCACCGTGAAACGGTCGGCCTCGAATCCCGGACGCGCCATGGCGAGCCAAGCGAGATCGCCGTTCGCCAGGAACACCGGTTGCGCATCCCAAGCGGGATTGTCAGCGGTGAGGTTGCGCGGCGCATCGCTGCCGTCGGCCGCGACCTCGTAGAGGTCGAAGTTCGTGGACCACGGCTCGCTCCGGTCGGAGAGCCGTGCACTGAACACGATGCGCGCACCGTCGCGGCTGAACGCGTAGTCCTCATCGCCACCGAACGGCTTCGAAGGCACATCGGCGCGCACGGCGCGCGACACATTGACCGGCTTGCCGGCTTTGCCATCGGCGGCGAGCGGCAGCGTGAAGAGCTGCGACAGCCGACCGTCCTTCCAGGTGTCCCAGTGACGCACGAACAGCTGGTCGTAGATGAGTCCGCTCGCTTTGTGCTTGTCGCGTGCGGCCAAGCGATCGACGCTGCACTGCAGATCCACGCAATCTGCGAACACCTCCATCGAGACGGCGAGGCGATCGCCGCGCGGGGAGACCTCGAACGAGCCGACATCGAGGGGCAGCGCGGTCACCTGCTGCGGCTCGCCGCCCGCGAGCGCCAAGTACCAGATCTGTGAGCTGCCACCGCGGCTCGAGAGGAAATAGAGCCCACGGCCATCCGGTGCCCAACGCGGCGCGCTGTCGGAGGCAGGGTGCTGGGTCAGCCGTCGGGGCGGGCTCGACGCCCCGTCACGCGGACGCTTGCCGAGTTCGAGCACCCAAAGATCGGTGCGGCCGCGGTTGGCCTCGAGGTCGGTCTCGCGCAGCGTGTACGCGACGCGGCGTCCATCGGGCGAGACTTGTGGGTCGGAGACGCGCGCGAGGCGCACCAGGTCGTCGGCGGTCAATCCTTTGGCGGTCGCGGCGTCTGCCGCGGACAAGGTGGTCGAGGCTAAGGCGAGGGCGACGAGGGCGACGAGGACGGCTGGCATCGACATGTTGTGCTCCGCGGTGCATACCGGTACAAAGCGATACCCTGATTGTAGCCCCCTCGCCGAGCGCTTGCCGCATCTCATGACCCCACCCATCCGCGCACTCTGTTTCGACCTCGACGACACCTTTTGGGAGGTGAGACCGGTCCTCGTCCGCGCCGAGGCCCGCGTGGCGGAGTTCATCGCCGCACAGCATCCGGGGCTCGTGCCGCACCTGACCCCTGAGACGATCTTCCAGCTGCGCACCACCCTCGCAGCGGACCACCCCGCACGCGCCCACGACATGACCTGGCTGCGCACCGAGGCGTTGCGGCGTATCGCCCTGCGGCACGGCCACGATCCAGCCGTGGGTGAGGCGATCTTCGAGGTGTTCATCGCGGCGCGCAACGAGGTGGAATTGTTCGACGATGTGGTTCCGGCGTTGGTCGCGCTCGGTTCGCGGTATCCGCTCGCCACCTTCTCGAACGGCAACGCCGATCTGCGGCGCATCGGTCTGCACCAGCATTTCGTCGGCATGCTCAACGCCGAATCGGTGGGCTGCGCCAAGCCTGAGGCCGGTGCCTTCCTGGCGTCGGCTGCCGCACTCGGTGTCGCGCCGCAGGAGATGCTCTATGTGGGCGACAACCCCCACCTCGACGTGGTGGCCGCGCGTGCAGCAGGTTGCCGTGCCGCGTGGGTCAACCGGACGGGCATGCCGTGGCCCGCAGAGCTCAGTCCCGCCCCGGACCTCGAGGTCTCTCACTTGCTGGAGTTGTCGGCTCGTCTCGCGGGCTAGCCGGCGCGAAGCGTGCGATGGCGATCGTCGCGCCGAGCACGATCAGCACCTCGCCGAAGTTGTCGAGCTTGTGGTCGCGTAGCACGGGCAGCGCTGCGGTGAGCAGCATGGCGATGCCGCCGAGCGTCATCCAGGGGAAGCCGCGATGCACCCACAGCAGGGCGCCGCTGCCGATGACGACCAGACAGGTGACGACGGGCGCGAGCGGGAAGTCGCTCGTGACCAAGGTCTGCCCGAGGCTGCAACGCGACGCCTCGCTGACCGCGCCGCTGTAACGGATCAGCCCGAGCTCGCAGACCGGGTAGATGTCGCGGGTCCAAAAAAAAGGCAGGTCATGGACCATCAGCGCGACGGCGGTGAGGCAGAACGCCGCCATGACCCGACGCTGCTTCGCGAAGTCGAACCCGGCGAGACGCAGGATCGAGCCGCTGGCGATGATCAGCCAGCAGCCGAACAACCAATGCGCCCAGAACGAGGGCCACGACAGCCAGTAGAGCAGCGGTCCGTGGCCCAACACCACGCCCGAGGCGACGCGCAGGTTGTCCCAGATGAGGAAGAACTGCGGCACCAGCAGCACAGCGGCCGCCGGAGCCCGCGTTCCGCGCCAGAGGTGCAGCAACCAGACGAACAGCGCGACCTGCAGGGCGGCGAACGCCAGGAACATCAGGTTGTACACGATACCGCTCCCGCTATCTCTACCCCTGCCGTCAGCCCTCGCCGATCGTCACCACGACCTTGCCGGTGGCGTGGCGCCCCGCCAAGGCTTCGAGCGCCTCGCCGCCGCGCTCCAGAGGATAGCGAGCGGAGATCTCCGGGCGGATGCGGCCCTCGAGGCACATCTGCAGCAGGTTCTTCACATGCTCGCGGTGCCGTGCCGGGTTGCGCTCGACGAAGCTGCCCCAGAACACGCCGCAGATGTCGCAGCCCTTGAGCAGCGCGAGGTTGAGCGGCGGTTGCGGGATCCCCGCTGGAAAGCCGACCACGAGATAGCGGCCCTCCCAGGCGATGGCACGCAGTGCGGGCTCCGCATAGGGGCCGCCGACGGGGTCGTAGATGACATCCGCGCCCGATGGCCCGCAGGCATCTTTGAACGCCGCGGTGAGCGCGCGCGGGTCGGTGACGGTGCTCGGGTAGACGAGCGTCGCGTCGGCCCCGTGCGCCCGCGCCACGGCAGCTTTGCCTTCGCTCGAGACGGCGGCGATCACCCGCGCACCTGCGACCTTGCCGAGTTCGACCGCGGCGAGACCGACACCGCCGGCGGCGCCGAGCACCAGCAGCGTCTCGCCGGCGCGCAGGCGGCCGCGGTCCTGCAGCGCGTGGATCGAGGTGCCGTAGGTGACGAGCAGCGATGCGCCGACCTCGAAGGCCATGGCATCGGGCATCGGCACGCAGTGCGCGGCGCGGGCGATGAGCTTTTCGGCGAGACCGCCCACCAGCGCATGGGCGATCACGCGGCTGCCGAGGGCGGGCGCCTCGACGCCGGCGCCGAGCGCCTCCACCACGCCTGCGACCTCCATGCCGGGGGCGAACGGTCGGGGCGGCTTGAACTGGTACTTGTCCTCGATCACGAGCGTGTCGGGGAAGTTGATGGCGCAGGCGCGCACCGCGATGCGCACCTCGCCGGGGCCGGGCATCGGATCGGGCACTTCGCGCAGCTCGAGGCTGCGGGGGCCGCCGGGGGCGATGCTCATCAATGCTTTCATGCGGGACTCCGGGTCAGATCGCGCCCGATCAGGGCGGCGGCGCGCAGCACGCCGATGCAGGTCTTGGAATCTTCGATACGGCCGTCGAGGCAGCGTAGCACGGCCTCCTCCAACGGCAGCCAATGCACCTCGAACACCTCGGCCGCTTCGCGGGCATCTGGCACCGGCGAGAGGCCCGTGGCGAGGAACAGATGGATGCGCTCGGTGAACACGCCGGGTGAACTGAGCGAGACGCCGAGCGACCGCCACTCGCGCGCCGAGACGCCGGCTTCCTCGGCGAGCTCGCGGCGCGCCGTCTCCGCCGGGGGTTCATCCGGTTCCAGTCGTCCGGCGGGCAGCTCCCAGACCCGGCCGCCCGCGGCATGTCGGTGCTGATGCAGCAGACAGACCCGTCCTGCGTCGTCGATCGCGACGATGGCAGCGCCGCCGGGGTGATGCACGATCTCGAGATCGGTGCGATGACCGTTGGGTAGCGTCACCGTATCGATGCTCACGCGGATCACGCGTCCGTCGAGCACGGGGCGGCGGGTGTCTTCCATAGGCGCCTGCGCTGCCGGGCGGTCAACGCGCCGCGGCGAGGTACTCACGGTTCGGCATCATGTCGCTGGCAGCGGCCACCCGGTTGGTCATGTTGAAGAACGCCGTCACCGAGATGATGTCCCAGATGTCGCGGTCGCTGAATCCGGCACGCTTGAGTTTGCGGCGCGCGGCCGCGGCGTCAGCCGCCGGGTCGATCGTCAGCGCATGCGCGAAATCGAGCATCGCACGCTGGCGGCGCGGCAGGCGCGCCACCCGATAGTTGAGCGCCAGCGTCTCGCCGAGCGAAGGGTCGCCGGAGAGTTCGCGCACCGCATGGCCGTGGGCGGTGAGGCAGTAGTAGCAGCGGTTCGTGGCCGACACCACCACCGCGATCATCTCCCGCTCGAGCTTCGAGAGCCGCGATCGACCGAGCATGAGGTCGTTGTACATCGCGATGAACGCACGCAGCTTCGTCTCGTCGAAGCTGTAGACGGACAGCACGTTCGGCAGGAAGCCCAAAGCGTCCTCGCAGGCGCCGAAGTACCTTTGCAGGTCCTGCGGCAGCTTGCGCCGCGGGGGGATCGGCAACCGCAGCGCCACCACCGCAGGGGGTTGGGCGCTGCGGGCCGCTTGACGACGCCGGATGACAGGCACTGCGCGGGCCCCGTGAAATGATTGACGACCGGGAAACTATTTCCCTGCGGGTTGCACCGCGGCCGGGGGTGGGAAGGTCTTTTTGTAGAGCGTCCAGCTGGTCTCGTTCGCGCGCGCGTCATCACCCGGGGGCGGGGTGCGGTACGCGGGATACTCCTGTTCGATCGCATCGCGCATGACCTTGGGCAGCTGCGAATAGTCGTCGATCTTCCGACCGGCGGCGTGCATGTAGATGATCCCTGCGCGTCCGCTCATCTCCATCCAAGGCAGCCAATCGGCCATCCGCACCCAACCGACATTGACCGCCGGGTTCGTGTTGCGCGGATCGGTGAGCTCGGAGATCTTGCCGAAGAAATTGAACATCTCCGTGGCGTGGTAGAAGCCGCCGATCTGCTTCTGGTAGGGGCCTGCAAGCGGGTTGGAATAGAACAGCGGCACCGTGATGGTGTCCCACCAAGTGTCCCCGTTGATGGTTCCGCGCCAGCCCGTCAAGCGGCTGTCGGTGGTCGCCGGGAACACAGGCCGCTGGTTGACCGGGTCGTTGGTGGTCTGCAGCACCTTGACGGTCTGCCCCGTCCAGGGATTCTTCCATTCGCGCAGGATCTCGCCCGTGGCCGGGTCGATGTAGAGCAGCAGTTCGCGCGATACGAGACGCCAACCGGTGCCGCGCTGCGGATCGGTCACGGTGACGCATTGGCGGACGTTCATGCCCTCGACATCGAACAGCTTGCGGTCACGCTCACCGGGTACGCGCGCGAAGGCCTCGCCGTGGAAGGTGTAGGTGACGGCGACATTGTCGATCGCCGAGCATTGGATCTTGCGCTGCGCCAGCGCAGCCCCAGCGGGCGTAGACAGGTCGATCGCGGCCGGCTTCTGCCGGGCTTCGGTGACGGGGGCGGCGAGCAGCGCGGCGAGGGCGGCGGCGAGCGCAAAGATCGGACGGTTCATGCGGAGTCCTCCGGGACGGATGGCTTGAGGTGTCGATCGACGGATCCGAAGACCCGCCGGCCGATGATACACCCCGGCGCGGCGGACGCCGCTCATTCCAGATAGGCGTAGCCGTTGAGCTCGCGCTCGTAGAAGCGCCGCAGTTCCTGGCCCTCCGCCACGGTCATGCGCCCCTCGCGGATCGCGCGTTCGCAGTCGCGGGCGAGCGCCGGGACGAGTTCGGCGACATCGTACTCCATGTATTCGAGCACCTTGTTGGCGGTGTCGCCGGCGACGGTCTCTTCGATGAACCAACCGCCGTCGTCCTCCAGCCTGATGTGCACCACATGGGTGTCCCCGAACAGGTTGTGAAGATCACCCAGCGTCTCTTGATAAGCGCCGACCAGGAACGCCGCGAGGTAATACTCGTCGCCTTCCTCCATCTCGTGCACCTCGAGCGTCCGCTTGATCTCGCGATGGCTGACGAAATGGTCGATCTTGCCGTCCGAGTCGCAGGTGATGTCGGCGAGCACCGCATGGCGTGCAGGACGCTCATCGAGGCGATGGATCGGCATGATGGGGAACAGCTGGTCGATGGCCCAGGAATCGGGCAGCGACTGGAACACCGACATGTTGCAGAAATAGAGGTCCGAGAGGACGGTCTCGATATCTTTGAGCTCCTCGGGCACTTCGTCCAGCTGCCGGCACAGGTCACGGATGCGCGCGCAGGTGGCCCAATAGAGCCGTTCGGCGAGACCGCGCAGTTCGAGGGACAGCAGGCCGAGGTTGAACATCTGCAGGCATTGCTCGCGCGCGGTCAGCGCGTCGTGCCAACACTCGACCAAGCGCCGTCCGCTCGCTTCGCGGTAGGCGTCGAGCAGATCGAGTATGGGTTGCGGAAAGGCTTTGTCCGAGCCTTCGTCCTCGTGCCCGCTGACATCGAACCGATCGAGCGCCGAGCGCCCGAGCACGTTGAACACCAGGATGCTGTGGTGCGCAGCGATGGCGCGGCCGGATTCGCTGATGATCATCGGATGCGGGATGCCGCGGGTCTTGCAGACGCTGCCGATGCGGTGCACGACATCGTTCGCGTACTCCTCGACGCTGTAGTTCATCGAGGAGGCATCGTTGCTGGCCGAGCCGTCGTAATCGACGCCGAGACCACCGCCGACGTCGATGTACTCGAGACCGGCACCGAGAAGCTTGAGCTCCGCGTAGACATGCGCGAGCTCGTTGATGGCGTCCTTGACGCGCTGGATGTCCTGCAACTGGCTGCCCGGGTGGCAGTGCACGAGCTTCAGGCAGTCGAGCATGCCGTGACGGCGCAGTTCCGCGACCGCTTCCAGGATCTCGGTGATGAAGAGGCCGAACTTCGACTTCTCGCCGGCTGAACCGCTCCATCGTCCCGAGCCTTCGCTCGCGAGTTTGACGCGCACGCCGATCTGCGGCCGCACGCCGAGGCGTTGCGCGTGCTTGATGATGAGGCCGAGCTCCGAGTAGTTCTCCACCACCGGCACGATCGAGCGGCCGAGCTTGGTGGCCAGCATCGCGGTCTCGATGTAGGCGTCATCCTTGAAGCCGTTGCAGACGATCAGCCGGTCCGGCGAGTTCTCGCTCATCGCCATGACCGCGAGCAGCTCGGGCTTGCTGCCGGCCTCGAGACCGAACCCGAACTCCGCGCCGCAGCGGAACACCTCTTCGACCACCAGGCGCTGTTGGTTGACCTTGATCGGGAACACCGCTGCGTAACGGTTGCGGTAATCGTTCTCGGCGATCGCGCGGCTGAAGGCATCGTACAGCTGGCGCATACGGTGGCCGAGGATCCCGGAGAAGCGCAGCACCAATGGGGCGGTGAGGTCGCGGGCCTTGAGGCCTTGCACGACATCGTGGAGGTCGATCTCGCGGCCCGGCTGCTGCTCCGGGCGCACCACCACATGACCGCGCTCGTTGATATCGAAGTAGCCTTGGCCCCAAGCCCGCACATGGTAGAGCTCGCGCGATCGCGCGACGCTCCAGGCCGCGGCCGAGGGTGAGGGCTGCGGCTCTGGCGCAGCGCCGGTCGCCACGGGCCGGGCCGGATCGCGGATCCACTCGCTCCAGGACCCTGGATAGAGCTTGCCGCCGCCGAGCCCGGCATGCTCGAGCGTCAACAGATTGAGGCAGGCGCTGACCCCTGAGCCGCACATGGCGACGAGCGCGGCCGGCTCATGCCCCGCGAGCCTCGCTCGCCAGCGCGCTTGCAGCGCAGCGACCGGCAGCGCTCGGCCACCCTCGAAGTTCTGGGCGTAGGGTTGGTTGACCGCCCCCGGCACATGACCTGCGATCGGATCGGCGGTCTCGTTGCGGCCCGCGAAGCGCTCTGCACCGCGCGCATCGACGAGGCGGATCGCGCCGTCGGCGAGTCCCGCCTGCACCGCCGCTGCGTCGGCGGTCATCGTCGGGTCGGGGGTGCCGGTGAAAGTCCGCGCGGGTCGCGGCTGCGCGGTCTGGGAGGTGGGCAGGCCCGCCGCACTCCACGCGGCCCAGCCGCCCTCCAGCACAGCGACCCGCCGATGGCCGAGCCAGCGCAACAACCACCAGGCGCGCGCCGCGAACACGCCGATGTCCTGGTCATAGAGGACGACTTGGGTGTCGGGACCGATGCCCCAAGCGCCCGCCTGACGGGTGAACTGTGCCGGGTCCGGCAGCGGGTGGCGGCCGGTCGTCGGCGTCACCGCCGAGGACAGGTCACGGTCGAGATGCGCGTATTGCGCCCCCTCGATGTGGCCTGCAGCGAACGCCGCTTCGCCCCAACCGGGCTGCGCCAACTCGAAACGACAGTCGAGGAGCACCCAGTCCGGATCGTGCAGATGGGCGGACAGGGTGGCGGCGTCGACGAAAGTGCGATGTTCCATCTCACAATTCTCCGGCCTGCGCGTTACCGTTACAATCCTTTGCATGGCTATCGATCTCTGGTGGGGCAGTGGCAGCCCGTACTCTTGGCGGGCGCTGCTCGCCCTCGAGCACAAGCGGCTGCCCTACGACAGTCACCTTCTGCAGATGTCGCTGCAGGAACAGAAGGCGCCGCAGATGCTGGCGATGAACCCGCGTGGTCGTCTGCCGGTGCTCAAGCACGACGACTATGTGGTCTTCGAGTCGGTGGCGATCCTGTACTACCTCGACCTCAAGTACCCCGAGCCGCCGATCTTCGGCCGTTCGCCTGAGGAAGCCGCCGTGATCGTCCGGGTCATCGAGGAGTTCCAGGCCTATACCGAGCCGCACATCATGGGCATCTGCCGCACATTGCTCGGCACCGGCCCGGGACCCGCAGATGAGCCGCCGCTGACGGTCGATGGTCTCACCGACGCGATGCATGTCGTGGCGCGCGAGGCCCGCACCATCGAGCAGCGCGTGTCGCGGTTCGATTGGATCGTGGGCGATGACTACAGCGCCATCGACATGGTCATCTTCCCCGCCATCCAATTGCTGCGGCGCGCCCTCGCGCGACCCGGCGCCGGCGATCTCGCCAGCCGGTTCCTGCCCATCGATGCCAACTACCCTGCGCTCGGGCGCTGGCTCGCACGCATCGAGGCGCAGCCCGGCTATGCGCGCACCTGCCCGCCGCATTGGCGGAACGATTGAGTCACCCCGCCCACAGGAGCGACCGCACATCATGACGAACCACCAGATCCACGTGAAGTTCCCGGGCCGTATCGTGTTCATCGGCTTCGGCAGCATCGGCCAGGGCGTGCTGCCGCTCATCCTGCGCCACATCGGCACCGACGCGAGCCGCATCACCGTGGTCGCGCCGGATGATCGCGGTTTGCATGTCCTCCAACATTTCGGCGTGGGCTTCATCAAGCAAGCGATCAAGCAGGACAACCTCCGTTCGGTGCTCAGCCCTTTGGTGGGCGAGGGCGATTTCGTCATCAACGTATCGGTCGATGTGTCGTCCATCGATCTCGTCCGCTTCTGCCGCGAGCGCGGCGCGCTCTATCTCGACACCTGCATCGAACCCTGGCCGGGGGGCTATACCGACCCCAGTCTTCCCGCTGCGCGCCGCACGAACTACGCGTTGCGCGAGACCGCGCTCGCGCTGCGCGAGGGCGCTGCCGACGCACCGACCGCGGTGCTCACCCATGGCGCCAATCCGGGTCTGGTGTCCCACTTCGTGAAGCAAGCGCTGCTCGACATCGCCGCCGACACCGGCGTCGCTGCGGGTGACCCGCACACGCGCGAGGATTGGGCAGGGCTCGCGCACGCGCTCGGTATCAAGGTCATCCACATCGCCGAGCGCGATACGCAGGTCTCGCCGGTGCGCAAGCGTCCGGGCGAATTCGTCAACACCTGGTCGGTGGACGGCTTCGTGAGCGAGGGCTGCCAACCCGCCGAACTCGGTTGGGGCTCCCACGAGCGGCATTTCCCTGCTGATGGCAACCGCTACGACTTCGGTCGCGGATCCTCCATCTTCCTGTCGCAGCCGGGCGCTGCGACGCGGGTGCGTACCTGGACGCCGCGCGCCGGGCATTTCCACGGCTTCCTCATCACGCACGGTGAGGCGATCTCGATCTCCGACTATCTCTCGGTCCGTGATGGCGACCGTGTGGTCTACCGCCCGACCGTGCATTACGCCTATCACCCCTGCGATGACGCGGTGCTGTCGGTGCACGAATTCGCTGGCCGCAATTTCATCATGCAGGACGAGCAGCGCATCCTCATGGACGAGATCAACCCGGGTGGCATCGACGAACTCGGCGTGTTGCTCGCCGGTCATGGCCGCAACGCTTATTGGTACGGTTCACAGTTGAGCGTCGACGAGGCGCGCGAACTCTGCCCGTTCAACAATGCCACCAGCCTGCAGGTCACCGTGGCGGTGCTCGCGGGCGTCGTTTGGGCGATGGAGAACCCGCGCCGGGGCGTGGTCGAACCGGACGAGATGGACTTCCGACGCGCGCTCGAAGTCTGCAGGCCCTACCTCGGCCCGGTGGTCGGCGCCTACACCGACTGGACTCCGCTGCAGGATCGTGAGCGGCTCTTCCCCGAGGAGCTCGATCGGGAAGATCCCTGGCAGTTCCTCAACATCCGCGTCCGCTGAGGATCGTCCTCCGCGGGGCTGTCAGTACTCGATCGCCGTCACCTCGAAGGTCCGACCGCCGGCCGGCGTCTCCACCGTGACCTCGTCGTCGAGGCGCTTGCCGAGCAGCGCGCGCGCAAGCGGCGCGTCCATGCTCACATAGCGCGGGTCCATATCGAACTCATCGGGTCCGACGATCCGGCGGCGGCTCTGCGCGCCCGTGTCATCCTCCAAAGTCACCCAGGCACCGAAGAACACGCGACCGCGGTCGGTGGGCGGCTGGTCGACGACCACCATGCCGTCGAGGCGCTTGCGCAGGAAGCGCACACGGCTGTCGATCTCGCGCAGGCGCTTCTTGCCGTAGGTGTACTCGGCGTTCTCCGAACGGTCGCCCTGCGCGGCCGCTTCGCTGACGGCCTGGGTGACGCGCGGGCGCTCCACCTTCCACAGCGCGTCGAGCTCCGCCTGCAAGCGCTCATGGCCCGCCGGGGTGATGAACCTCGAGCCGGGCGTGGTCGGTGGTCGATAACGCGACATGATGGGCGGCAGGATACCGTTCGGCGAGGGAACATCCACGCGCACCGTCGATCGTCCGCAGGATTGACCCTGAGGCAGGATTGACCCTAAGTGGGATGGCGGGTCCGCCTGTGCTGCGGCATGATAGAAATATCCGCCCCATGATTAGGAGCCATCCCATGCGTTCGATCCGTGCCAGCCTGATCCTCGTCGCCGCCCTGATGCTCGGCGGTTGCGGATACAACACCCTGCAGACCCAGGACGAGGCCACCACGGCCGCTTGGTCCGAGGTCGTCAACCAGTACCAGCGCCGCGCTGACCTGATCCCGAACCTCGTCAACACCGTGAAGGGTTTCGCGGCCCAAGAAGAGAAGGTGCTCGTCGGCGTCACCGAGGCCCGCGCGCGTGCGACCTCGATCCAGTTGACCCCGGAGCTGCTCAACGACCCGGAAGCCCTCAAGAAGTACCAGGCGGCGCAGGGCGACCTCTCGGCCGCGCTCAAGAGCCTGCTGATGGTCACCGAGAACTATCCGCAGCTGAAGTCCGACCAGAACTTCCGCGACCTTCAGGCGCAGCTCGAAGGCACCGAGAACCGCATCGCGGTCGCCCGCAACCGCTACATCGCGACCGTGCAGGCCTTCAATGGAACGGTACGCCAGTTCCCCTCGAACCTCACCGCGATGGTCTTCGGCATGAAGGTCAAGCCGAACTTCACCGTCGAGAACGAGGCAGCGATCTCCGCCGCTCCGACGGTCGACTTCAACGCGCCCACGCCGGGCGGCTGAGGCGGTCTTCGACTCCTTGAAGACCCTGCTCTCCGGGTTGCTGCGACCTGCGCTGCTGCTCGCCGCGCTGGCCTTCGGGTCGGCGGCGCTGCAGCCGGCCGCGGCCCAGGGCGGCCTGCAACCGATCCCGGCCTACGATTCCCCGGTCGTCGATACCGCCGGGTTGCTGCAGCCCGACGAGCGTGCGCGTCTGGTCGCGCGCCTCATGGACCTGCAGACCCGCAAGGGATCCCAGGTCGCGGTGCTCATCGTGCCGACCACGCAGCCGGAGGAGATCGAGCAGTATTCGATCCGCGTCGCCGATGCCTGGAAGACCGGTCGCAAGGGCGTCGATGACGGGGCGATCCTGCTCATCGCTCAACAGGATCGGCGGATGCGCATCGAGGTCGGTCGCGGCCTCGAGGGCGCGCTCACCGACCTCGTCTCGAACCGCGTCATCGACGAGACGATCCGTCCCGCCTTCCGCGCCGGCGAGTTCGGCGCCGGCATCGAGGCCGGCGTCGATCGCGTGATCGGCGTCATCGACGGCGAAGAATTGCCGCCCCCCGATCCGCGTTGGAGCGACGGCAAGCGGGAGAGCGGCGGGTTATCCGGTGCCCCCTTGGCGCTGGTCCTGGCGCTGGCCCTGATCGGTGGCATCCTGCTGCTGATCGCCGCGTCCCTCGGCCGCTTGCCGCAATCTTTGTCCATGGGCGGCACCCTAGGTATCGCCGCGCTGGTGTTCTCAGGCGCGTTGACCGCGGCGATGCTCGGCGGTCTTTTCGGCATCATCATGGGCATGGGCTCCCGCGCCAACCGGGGCAACTACTATTCCAGCGGTCCTTGGGGCGGCGGCTTCGGTGGTGGGGGCGGGGGCGGCTTCGGCGGTGGCGGCTTCGGTGGGGGCGGTGGTGGCGGCTTCGGGGGCGGTGGCGCCTCGGGGGGATGGTGAGATGGATCTGCGACGCCTCTGGCGACACCTGACGACATGGCCGCTGCACACCCGGCGCCGGTTCCCGGCGGCGACCCTCAGCGCCATCGAGACCGCGATCGCGTCGGTCGAATCGCGCCACGCGGGCGAGGTCCGTTTCGCGGTGGAGACCTCTCTGGACCTGCGCGCCTTGCGGGTCGGTCTCGAGCCGCGGACGCGGGCTCTCGAAGTGTTCGGTCTGCTGCGGGTCTGGGATACGCAGCGCAACAACGGCGTGCTCATCTACCTGCTCATGGCGGACCGCGACGTCGAGATCGTCGCCGATCGCGGCATCGCCGCTCGTGTGCCTGCGGCGCAGTGGGAGGCGGTCTGCCGCGACATGGAGTCGCACTTCCGTGAGGAGCGTTGGCGGGAGGGGTCGTTGGCCGGTATCGAGGGGGTCGCCGCGTTGCTCGCGGAGCATTTCCCGCACGAGGGTGGCGACGCCAACGAGCAGCCGAACCGACCCGTACTGCTGTAATCTCGGCGCCCATGTCGGCGCCTCCGTCCCGCATCGTTGTTCCCGGCCTGTCGCGGTCGTCACGCTCGGCGTGGGTCTTGGCGTTCGGTCTGCTGCTGGCGGGGTGTGGCGCAGCACCGGTGAAGCAACCCTCCGCGTCGCCGGCTGTCCCGTTCCGTCCGCTCATCCCGCCCTCGGCGGCGGCCGACCCGGTCGCGACCAGTGCCCACCGTACCGTGCTCGACCCGTCGCATGGCGATCTCATCGGTGAACTGCAGGTCACGCGCGCAACACGCGAGGACACCTTCGTCGATCTCGCCAGGCGCTTCAATGTCGGCTACGAGGAACTCGTGCGTGCCAACCCGGGCGTCGATCCATGGTTACCGGGCGCAGGTCGCGAGATCGTACTGCCGACGCGGCACATCCTCCCGGACGCGCCGCGCGAGGGCATCGTCATCAATCTGGCAGCGATGCGCTTGTTCTATTTCCCGAAGCGCAAGCCGGGGGAATGGCTGACCGTCTACACCTTCCCGATCGGGATCGGCCGCGTCGGTTGGGCGACGCCGGAGGGCACCACCAGCGTGGTGCGCATGAAGAAAGATCCCGCTTGGCGTCCGGGGCCTGGGGTGCGTGCGGAGCACAAGGTCAACGGCGAGGTGCTGCCCGTCGTGGTGCCGCCGGGCCCGGACAACCCGCTCGGTCACCGTGCGCTTTATCTCGACTGGCCGAGCTATCTCATCCACGGCACCAACAAGCCCGCCGGTGTCGGCCTGCGATCGAGCCACGGCTGCATCCGGCTCTTCCCCGAGGACATCGAACTGCTCTATGACCTCGTCAAGCCGGGCACCCGTGTGACGGTGGTCAACCAGCCCTTCGTGTTCGGGTGGCATGAGGGTGAACTTTTGATGCAAGCGCACGAGGTGCTCGAGGACGATCCGCGTGATTGGCAGCGGGCGCAGCGCAAGCTGCTCTCGAAGTCCCTCGCGCAGCGCATCCAGCGCCGGCTGCGTGAGCAGGGCGATGCCATGGACTGGGAGTCCGTGTCGCGAGTGAGCCATGCGCCGCGCAGCGTCCCGGTGCCGCTCACCCGCAGCGGCACCAGCCCTGATTCGGTGATCGCCGAGGCGCGCCGTGTGCGGAACATCGCGCCGCTCGGCGCAAACCGCGTGCGGGTGTCGCCATGATCCCGGTCCACGACGACAACCCGACCCACATCACGCCTTGGGTCACCTGGATCCTGATCGGCGCCTGTGTGCTTGTTTTTCTTTGGCAATGGTCGTCCGGTGAGGCCTGGTTCGGTGCGATCATCGCGGGATTGGGCGCCACCCCCGAAGTGATCTTCGGTCGTGAGGGCGCGAGCGAGGAGCCGACTTGGGTGGCGCCCTGGGCGACGGTCTTCACTTCGATGTTCCTGCATGGTTCGTTGGCGCACCTGTTCGGCAACATGCTGTTCCTCTGAGTGTTCGGCAACAACATCGAGGACGCGATGGGTCATGGTCGTTTCATCCTTTTCTACCTCACCTGCGGGGTGATCGCCGTGTTCGCCCAAGCGCTCCCCGATCCGTCGAGCGCGGTGCCCATGGTGGGCGCGAGCGGTGCGATCTCCGGTGTGCTCGGCGCCTATCTGCTGCTCTATCCCAAGGCGCGCGTGCTGCTCGCGTTGCCGCCGCCGCTGATCTTCTTGACCATCGGCTGGGTTCGGGCCGTCTGGGTGTTGGCCGCGTGGTTCATCGGCCAGGTCGCGATGGGTTGGTTCTCGGGTATGAGCGGCGGTGGTGTCGCGCTCGGCGCGCACATCGGCGGGTTCGTGGCAGGGATGCTGCTGATCCCGTTGTTCAAGGCCCGCCATGTGCCGCTCTGGCGCAACCACTGAACGGTGGAGCATCAGCCCATGAACGAGGATGTCGTCGTGTTCTCCCACGGCAAGGAATCCGGGCCTTGGGGCACGAAGATCCTGGCGTTGGCCGACATCGCGCGCGCGTCGGGATGGCGCGTCGAGTCGGTGGATTACCGCGGTCTCGAGTCCGTCGACGACCGCTTGGAACGCCTGCTCGCCTGCTGCGCCTTGCTGCCGGTGGCGCCGGTGCTCGTGGGTTCCAGTCTGGGAGGTTGGCTGGCCGCCGCGGCGGCGATGCGCGCCGGACCGGCAGGTGCGGCAGCGCGTGGCCTCTTCCTCATGGCCCCCGCCTTCGACATGCCCGGCTTGCCGCCCTTGCCGCCGCAGCCCGCGCCGGCCTCGCTGCCGACGGTGGTGGTGCATGGATGGCAGGATGACATCGTGCCGGTCGTGAACGGTTGGCGCTACGCGCAGGCCCAGCGTGCCACCACCTACCTCGTCGATGATGACCACCGGCTGATCGCCTCGCTCCCCGCGATCGGCGGCTGGTTGCGCAGCTTCCTCGCTGGCTTGCCCCCGCGCGCCGTGGACCGCGTGCCGTGAAGTTCCTGTGGCGTGGCCTGATGTCGCTCTGGGTGCGTGCGGAAGTACGCCCCGACGACGCGTTGCGGCAGATCGTCGCCGCGACCGCCGCACCGGTCTGCTATGTGCTCGAGCGCCGCAGCACCGCTGATGTCGCGTTGGTGGCGGACATCTGCCGACGCAACGGTTTGCCGCCGCCCGATGGCAGGCTGGTCGGTCGACGCGCCGACGCCGTGCGCGCCACGCTGCCGCTGCTGACGCAGCGCGGCTTCTTCGACCGCCGCATCGATCGCCGCCCCCCGCCCGAGCTCGTGCGTCTCATCGAGGCGCTGCAGGCCGACCGCGGCTTCGATGTCCGGCTCGTGCCGATGGCGGTGTATTGGGGGCGGGCGCCGCAGAAGGAGAGGTCCTGGCTGCGGCTCTGGCTCACCGAGGGCTGGGTGCTGGGTGGGACGCTGCGCAAGATCCTGCAGGTGTCCTTCAACGGTCGTTTCACGATGCTCGAGGTCGGTGCACCGGTCAGCTTGCGCAGTCTGCTCGCTGACGACGAACCGGCGAAGACACAGGCCGCGCGCATCACCCGCGCTTGGCGTGCCACGTTCCGGCGCCAACGCGCCGCGCGCATCGGCCCGGACATGTCCCATCGCCGCACCATCCTCGCGCGCGTGCTGAACACCCGCGCGGTGCGTGCCGTAGCGGCGTCGGAGGTGCGTGCCAAGGGTTTGACGCGCCGTAAGGCCTTGCTGACGGCACGCGGCTACGGCGAGGAGATCGCTGCCAACTACTCCCACGCCTTCGTGACCTTCATGGAGGCGTTCCTGCGACGCCTCTGGAACCGTCTCTACGACGGCGTCAGCTTCAACCATGTCGAGACGCTGCGCAGCGTCTCCCGCGAACATGAAGTGGTGTTCGTGCCTTGCCACCGCAGCCACATGGACTACCTGCTGCTGTCCTATGCGATCTACACCCAGGGCTATGCCGTGCCGCACATCGCCGCCGGCAACAACCTCGACATCCCGGTGGTCGGTCGCTTCCTGCGCAAGGCCGGCGCGTTCTTCATCCGTCGCAGCTTCGCCGGGAATTCGCTCTATACCGTCGTGCTGATGAAGTACCTCGCCACCATCATGGCGCGCGGACACTCGATCGAGTATTTCATCGAGGGCGGGCGCTCGCGAACCGGGCGCCTTCTGCAGCCCAAGACCGGCATGCTCTCGATGACCGTACGCAGCTATGTGCGTGATCCGCGGCGGCCCGTGGTGTTCCTGCCGGTGTACTTCGGCTATGAGCGCATCGTCGAGGGCAACACCTACCTCGGCGAACTGTCGGGCGCAGCGAAGCGCAAGGAAGGCATCGGTGACCTGCTGCGCGCGACGCGGGTGCTGCGTGAGAAGTTCGGCCGAGTGCATGTCAACCTCGGCGAACCGATCCACCTCGACCCGCTGCTCGGTCGCCACGCAGGCGACTGGCGCGTGCAAGCGCTCGATGACGAAGCGCGTGCACCGTGGGTCACCCCGTTGGTGGATGATCTCGCGCAGCGCATCATGCGCAACATCAACGCCGCCGCTGCGGTCACGCCGGTGAATCTTTTGGCGCTGGTGCTGCTCGCGATGCCCCGCAAGGCCATGGCGGTCGCCGATCTCGAGCGCCAAGTGGATCTCTGTCTCGGTTTGCTGCGCGAGGCGCCCTATGACCCGCGCATCACGGTGTCCGCGACCAGCGGCGCCGAGGTCATCGCCTACGGCGACGCCATGCGCTTGCTGCAGCGTCATCCCCACCCGCTCGGCGAGCTCGTGCAGCTACGCGAAGAGGTGGCGGTGCTGACGACCTATTACCGCAACAACATCCAGCACCTGTTCGCGTTGCCGTCGTTGGTGGCCTGCGCCTTCATCGCCAATCCGGTGGTGCCCACGGCCGACATCCAACGCTTGGCTTGGCGCGTCTATCCCTATGTGGCGTCGGAACTGTTCCTCAAATGGCCGGAGGAGGAGCTCGCCGCGCAGGTCGAGCGTGTGCTGGCGGCCTTGGGGCTGCTCGGGCTGCTCGAGCCGCTGCAGCTGCCCGACGGGACGCCCGGCTGGCGTCGACCGCCACCGAGCGCCGCCGCGGCGACGCAGCTTTCGCTGCTCGCACGGGCCTCGGTGCAGACCATCGAACGCTACTACCTCGTGATCGCTGCGCTCACGCATTCAGGCTCCGGTACGCAGACGGCGAAAGGGCTCGCCGAGCGCTGCCAGCTGATGGCGCAGCGCATCGACATGCTCTACGGATTGAATTCGCCGGAGTTCGCGGATCGGGCGCTGTTCGATCACTTCATCGCTTTGCTGTTGCGCCGCGGGGTGATCCGCAGCGACGACGCCGGTCGCCTGTTGCACGATGAAGTCCTGCAGCGGGTGGCACGCGATGCCGAGTTCGTGCTGTCCGAGCAGATCCGCCACAGCATCCTGCAGGTGACGGGCAGCTGAGAGTGCCGGCAGCGTGTGCGGACCCGATCCGGATCGCGCTCAGCCGTCCCCGCCGACCTTGCCGCGCCCCGCCTTCACGGATGAGCGCCGGGACTTGCCTTCGAGCCGACGCTCCTTCGAGGCGCGCGTAGGCCGGGTCGCGCGGCGCAGCTTCGGCTCCACCAAGGCTGCGCGGATGAGGGTGGCCAACCGGTCCTCGGCGGCACGGCGGTTCTGCTCCTGGCTGCGGTGCTCGCGGGCGATCAGCAGCAACGATCCGTCGTCGATGACCCGCCGGCCAGCGAGCTTCCGTAGCCGTGATTTCACCGCGGGTGAGAGCGCCGCGGTACCGGCGAGGTCGAAGCGCAGTTGCACCGCCGAGGCGACCTTGTTGACGTTCTGCCCACCGGGACCGCCGGCGCGCACGAAGCTCACCGAAAGGTCCGCATCGGGGATCAGGACGCTACCGGCGTGGATCGGCATCATCGGGGTTCGTGAGGTGCGGCGGACGCAGGGCGCGCGCGTCAGGCTCGAGCACGCGCACTTCTTGTTGCGTCACCGGGATCTTGATGCCGTGGTCCTTGAAGAGCCGCCAGATGCGGCGGTTGACGTCGGAGCGTACGTTGTTGACGCCGTTCATGGGGTCGCGGATCCAGAAGCGCGCTTCGAGCTTCATGCCGTAGTTCTCGAAGGAGATCAGGCGCGACACCGGCGCCGGGTCGCGCAGGATCCGCGGATGGTCGTCGGTGGCGCGCAGCAACAGTTCGAGGGCGACCTCCGGATCGTCGTCGTAGGACACCATGACCGGCAGGCGCAGCCGGACGCGCTGGTCGGAGTAGCTCCAATTGATGACCGAACTGGTGATCAGGCTCTGGTTCGGCACCAAAGATTCGACGCCGTCACGGTCGCGCACCACGACATAGCGGCCGCGCAGTTCCTGCACCCAGCCGAAGTTGTCGGAGGTGGTGCCGGTGTGCTGGTGGAAGCTGATGACATCGCCCGGCTTGATCGATTTGTCCATCAGCAGCACGAAGCCGCTGACGAAGTTGGCGGTGATGTCGCGGATGCCGAAGCCGAGACCGAAGACGATCGCGCCGGTGAGCACGGTGAGGGCGGTGAGATCGACACCGGCGGAGTTGATGCCGAGCAGGATGCCGAGGCCGATCAGCAGGAAATAGGCGGATTTGCTGATGCCGACGCGGGTGGCCGGCGCCAGCGAGTCGATGGCCATCACCCGCCGTTCGATGGCCCGCGCCAGCAACGACATGCCGAGCACGAACAGCGTGATCACCACCAGGCTCTTGGTCAACGTCCAAAGACTGAACACCGACTTGCCGGGCAGCAGATCCACTTGGTCGAGCGCCGACTCCAGCCATTCGAAGCCGCCGACCAGTTCGATGCCGAGCGCGAGCCAGATGAGGAGGGTGATGCGGCGTTGCGATCGGGCGACCCAGCTCGAGTCGCCGAGCAGCAGGCTCGCGCCATAGACCAGCAGACGCACCGTTGCGAGTGCACCGATCAGTCGTAGCGCGAACACGAACACGGTATCCGGGACGCCCCAAGCGTCCGCCACCGCCCGCGCAGCGGCGATCAGCAGCATCGCGACCACATAGGGTGCTGCGATGGCGCCGGCTTCGAGCAATGGGGTCTGCCAAGCTGCACTGATACCGCGATCGGCGGCCTGCAGGCGGACCATGGCGCGGCGGACGATGCGTCCGATGACCAGTGCGATGGCGATCGCCGCCACCACCACGATGGCTTCGTTGAGCCCGTAGGGTGTCAGCAGCTCCCGGCCGAGCCCAGCGAGCGAGATATAGCGTTGTTCCATCGCGTCTTCCTCGGGCGTCGGCGGATCAGGCGTTGAGATCCGGGATCATCAGGCTGGCGTGGCGTTCGATCTGGTCCTTGAGCATAAGCTTGCGCTTCTTGAGGCGTTTGAGCTGTACCTGATCGACGAGGATATCCATCGACAACCGGGCGATGACATCGTCGAGGTCGCGGTGTTCGATGCGCAACTGCCGCAACTTCTCGATGTTGCGGAACAGCTCGCGGTCGATGTTGTCTTGTTCCTGGTCGGACATTCAGAGACAGGCCGCGACGGGTTCGAGATCCGCCGGTAGCTTAGCGAAGCGGCCCGGCGTATTCCACGGTACCGCAGGGTCATGGAAATCCGAGCCGGTCGAAGCCTTCAGCTTGCTGCTGCGCGCCAGTGTCGCGAGGCGGTCGAGGTCACGGGGGCTCATGCCTGCGACGCTCACCTCCAGACCGTCGCCGCCTGCGGCGCGGAACTCGTCGACCAAGCGCCGCAGCGCGCCGTTCGACAACCGATAACGGTGCGGGTGGGCGAGCACCACGGTCGCACCGGCTGCGCGCAGCGCACCTACGGCCTCCTCGAGCGCAGGCCATTCCATGGGCACATGTCCGGGCAGTCCGCGTCCGAGCAGCCGGGTGAAGGCCTCGGCCTCGTTGCGGACCCGACCGGAGGCGACCAAGGCACGCGCCAGATGTAGTCGGGTCGGCACCGCCGTGGCTGCGCACACGGCGGCGGCGAGTTCGCGCCCGGGCAGTCCGGCACGCTTCTCGAGGCGCTCGCCGATCTCGAGGAGTCGCGCCCGACGCTGCGCTCGCAGCCCCTCGAGATGCGCCACCAATCGAGGGGTGTCCGCTGCCACGCCGAGGCCGAGGACATGGAGCGATTGACCTTGCCAGCCCGCCGAGACCTCGACCCCGGAGATGAACCGGATCCCGGCGTCGGCACAGGCCGCGGCGGCGGCGGCGCAGCCTGCCGTGGTGTCGTGGTCGGTGAGCGCCGCGAGGTCGACGCCGCGGGAGGCGACCAGACGCATCAGTGCGGCAGGGTCGAGCACCCCGTCGGAGTGGTGGCTGTGCAGATGCAGGTCGGCGAGAAGAGCCGTCATGCCGCTATCATAGGGGATGTCCGAGCTCCCGCCGTCCCCTGACGCACCCTTGTCCCGGTCGCTGGCGTTCGCTGCGCCGCCTGACTGGTCCACCGTCGACACGGTGCTGCTCGACCTCGACGGCACCTTGCTCGATCTCGCGTTCGACAATTTCGTCTGGTTGGCGCGCATCCCCGAGATCTACGCCGAGAACAACGGACTGTCGCTCGCCGAGGCACAGGCTGAGCTCATGCCGCATTTCGTGAGGTTGCAGGGCCGAATGGAGTGGTATTGCATCGACTACTGGAGCCGCGAGCTGCGCATCGATGTCGCGCAAGTGCATCGAGCCGAGGCGGCGCGGGTCGCTTGGCTGCCCGGTGCGCGCGGCTTCCTCGAGCGCCTGCGAGCGTCCGGCAAGCGGCTCGTGCTGATGACGAACTCCCATCCGCGCATCGTCGAGATCAAGCACGAGCGTACGGGGGTGCTCGATTGGCTCGACAAGGCCTATTCGTCCCACGAGTTCGGCGTGCCCAAAGAGACCCAGGAGTTCTGGAGCGCCGCGCGTGCAGCGGAGGGGTTCGATCCGGCGCGCTCGGTGTTCGTCGACGACAGCGCGGCGGTGCTGCGCTCGGCGATCGCGGCGGGGATACGGCATGTCTACGCCGTGCGTCATCCAGACTCCTCGCGCGATCCGCATCGCCATGAGGAGTTCGCGGCCATCGACGCGGTGTCCGATCTCGCCTGAGGCGGCCGGGCCGCGCAGGATCACCGCGCGGCGCTCGACCCAGAGGCTCGCCGTCAGCGGCGTCCGCCGCTGGCCGGACGACGATTCCCGCCACCGCCACCGGGCCGTCCGCCACCGGGTCGTCCGCCACCCGGCCGACCACCACCACCACCACCGCCACCGCGACGACCACCGCTGCCGCCGCGATCTTCATAGGGTCGTCGAGGCGGCCAGATGATCTCCGCCATCAGTTCCTTGCCGATCGATTCAAAAGGCACTTTCCGGCCTATGAATTTCTCGATGTCGGGCAACCCGACCGCGTATTCCTCGCAGGCGAAACTGATCGCATCACCCTCGGCACCGGCGCGCGCCGTCCGACCGATGCGGTGGACGTAGTCGGCGGCATCCTGTGGCAGATCGAAGTTGAAGACATGGCTGACATCGGCGATATGCAGGCCGCGCGAGGCGACATCGGTCGCGATCAGCACTGAAAGTTTGCCTTCGTGGAATTCTTCCATGTAACGCAGGCGCTTCTTCTGCGGCACATCGCCCGACAGCGCCGCCGCGTTGATGCCGTTGGCGCGCAGCACATCCTCGAGCCGCTCCGCCATGCGCTTGGTGTTGACGAACACCATGGTGCGATGCGGAGTCATCTGACGCAGCAGTCCGACGAGCAAGGGGATCTTCTCCTCCATCGCCGGGTAGTACATGAGCTGGCGTACCCGGTCGGCGGTGATCTTCTCGGGCTCGATCCGCACCAGTTCCGGTTCGTTCATGTGCTCGTAGGCGAGCTCGAGCACACGCTGCGAGAGCGTCGCCGAGAACAGCATGGACTGGCGCCGTTCCGGTGGCGGCAGCCGGCGCAGCATGTAGCGGATGTCGGCGATGAAGCCGAGATCGAACATGCGGTCGGCTTCGTCGAGCACCACGGCCTGGGCTTCGCGCAGCTCGAAGACATGTTGCTTGTAGTAGTCGATGATGCGGCCCGGCGTGCCGATCAGCACATCGACCCCGTCCTCGAGGTCTCGGCGCTGTTTCTCGTAATCGACGCCACCGAAGACCACCGCGAGTTTCAGCCCCGTGTGGCGGGCGAGCACTTCGGCATCTTTGTGGATCTGTACGGCGAGTTCGCGGGTCGGCGCGATGATGAGCGCCCGGATCGCGGTGGCGCTGCGGGTGGGCGGTGGCGGATTGGAGAGCAGGTTCTGGAAGATCGCGACGAGGAACGCGGCGGTCTTGCCGGTGCCGGTCTGCGCTTGTCCAGCGATGTCGCGACCGGTCAGCGCGACCGGCAGGGTCTGCGCTTGGATGGGTGTGCAGCGCACGAAACCCGCTTCCTCGATGCCCTGCATGAGGGGAGGATGGAGATCGAGGGCTGAGAAGGTGAGGTCGGAAAGATGGGTGTCAGACATTTCATACCAGTGGTGAGAGTGGAGGGGACGCTTGCAAAAGGACCGCGGATTGGCTACAACTGCCATCCAGCCGGGCGTTCTGCCCCCGAGTCATCCTCTCAATCTGGTAAGCCCAGAGGCACTAAACAACCAATTCCTGCGGCATAATAGTACCCGTTTAGCGGCTTCTCCGTATGGCATTCAGCCCGAGTCCCGCAAACCCGCGCTCTTCTCCTTTTCCGCCCTCTCCCCAAAGTCACTCCCACCGGAGGATCCCCCGCGTGAGCAACCCTCACATCATCAACACCTCAGATTCCAGTTTCGCCACCGATGTCCTCAAGTCGGACAAGCCTGTCCTGCTCGACTTTTGGGCCGAGTGGTGCGGTCCATGCAAGATGATCGGCCCCATCCTCGATGAGCTCGCCCCGGCGTACGCCGATCGCTTGCGCATCGCCAAGCTCAACATCGATGAGAACCCGGCGACGCCTCCGAAGTACAACATCCGTGGCATCCCCACCCTGATCCTCTTCAAGAACGGCAAAGTCGAGGCGCAGAAAGTCGGCGCCGTGTCCCGTGCGCAGCTTGCGGCCTTCCTGGACAGCCACCTGTGAGAGGCGGCTATCTCGGTAACAAGGGCGGTGGTGGTGGCGGCGGTGG
>CALGVD010000080.1 GCA_937920275.1 uncultured Pseudomonadota bacterium | reverse complement strand
CGGCAACCGCGGTTCACGGCCCGATCCGGTGGACCACACGCCGGGTCACGGTTGACGCCGACCGTCTTCCTGCACTCGGGCGTCGCTGCGTTTACCCGGCGCGGTCTTCCTCGATTTTTCGTCATCGCAGCCGGAGCGTTCGGCGCCGCTCGGGTGGCTCGCGAAATAGCGGAGCATCCCAGCGTCATCCCCGCCATGCGAGGCGATCAGGCGGCACAGCAGATCGTCGAAGCGTCTCGTCGGGATGCCTTTTCGCCGTAGCCACGCTTTCGCGAACTGGTCTGCTTCGCGTTCGAGATCGCGCGAGTAGCCGGCTTCGATCAGCTGCGGCAGGAATAAGACGAGTCCAGCGACCTGGCTCACATCGCCCACTACCGCAGCCGCGAGCGCGGCGATCCCGGCCGACTGATAGAGGCCGCGCAGGACGTGCCGGTTCTCGACATGCCCGATCTCGTGCGCGATCACGGCGAAGATCTCGTCGTCATGTTCGGCGAGTTCCACGAGGTCGTCGGTGAGCACGATGATCCCCGACGGCAGTGCAAGGGCATTAGCCCCCATATCGTCGGCGTCGCGGAACTCCAGACGGTAGTCGGGGGATCGAATGCGTATGTAGAGATCGAGGGTCATCTCCTCGAACCGCTCGCGCAACCGGTCCTGACGCTCCGACGGCAAGCGGCTGGGGCTGAACATCAAACGGTCGAGTAAACGCAGACTCTCACGCCCCATCGGCCGTTCCACCGCCATCGGCGTATTGCGGGCAGCGAGGCCGGCGAGGGCAGGCAATCCGCTCGTGACGAAAAGGGCACTGATCAGCGCCAAGACGACCAATGACAACAGCGCCAGCTGCCAACGGGACTCGAGCGCATCGATCCAGCCTTGGCTGCCCGAGGTCAAGACCCCCGCGACCCGCAGTCCGCGGTCGATCCCATCGTTGTCGTCGCTCTCGAGTACGCCGCCGTCCGGGAATGTGATGCGGCGCGGGATGCCCCCGATTCGCGCGGAGATCAGGAGATCGGCCGCTCGATGGACGCTGTGGACAGCGTCCGGCAGCTCAAGGATGGTCGTTCCATCCGCATCGAAACGCAGTGTGGCGGGTCGTGGTCGCGACCGCCGCGCATCGAACCAATCGCCGGTGACGTCCGTCATGACGCGGCGCTGCGCTATAGGCCGAAGTCGACATCGAAGATCTCGCTGATCTCCTCGCCGGTGGCCGTGCCACCGGCTTCGGCCGAGGCGCGGAAGTCGTCCAGATCGCCCTGCGCGTAGAGCATGGTGTTCGCGAGCTGGTATCTGATCGTCGCGACCTTGGCCCAGGGGTAATAGATGCCGAGGGTCAGGACGATCAGGATGAAATTTTTGATGTACAGACGGACGAGCGGTCCCGTGCGCAGCGTGCTCTGCACACGGTGCGGACCGATCTCGAGACCGCCGAAGGCGGCGTTGGTGACGGATTTCGAGTAATAAGCGCTCACTGCGAGCCCGATCAGGATAAGCCCGACGGTCGCCACCATGACCATCGATGCGAGCGCGGACCCGGGTCGTTCGCCCGCGGACTTACCTAGGTCCGCGCCGATCGCGACGATGAGCGCGGCGACCAACAACCAGGCGATGACGAGCAGAAACGACCCGCCGACGGTTGCCAGGCCGAAGCGCCAGAAGACCGACTGCGGTGTTGTGAAACGGAACCGCTGCGAACCGTAGGTCGAGTGGTCGAGTACGTACGCGATACGCTTGCGCAGATAGACCGGGAACAGCACGTACAGCGTGGCGATCGCTGCCAGCAGCCACCCCGTGTAGGCCTTCAGCGCCCCAGGGTAGTCGCCGTGAAAGTCGAAACGCAGGCCGCGCCACGAGGACATGCGCATGTGGAACTTGCGTGAGCGCATCACCACCCAAGGAAGTATGAAAGCGAACGGGATCAATACCAACAACGAGCCGGTCGGATAGACCTTGGCGATGATCGCGTAGACGACATACAGTCCAAAGGCGATCACGCGACCCTTCAGGATGGCGATGGGCGCAGCGTGGTAGTCGAATGCATGCCCGTCGAGACGCGTACTACCGTAGAAGTAGCGCATCCGACGGACTTTGGCCCATGCTGAGTAGATGCCTACCGTGACGATGGTCAGCAGCAGGTTCACCGACCAGATCCGGAAATATTCCGCCCCTGAGCCCCGGAACTCGAATGGGACGACGCGCTCCACAGCGGCTTGCGTTTCATTCTCCATCGATATCCCTCCCGGAGAGGATGTTGGGCAGCGTCAGCGCCGCAGCGGCCGCCACCAGCAGCAGCGGCGCGA
>CALGVD010000079.1 GCA_937920275.1 uncultured Pseudomonadota bacterium | reverse complement strand
CGCAGGCGCAGTCGATCAGGCGGGGGAGCAGGAGGCGGGAGTAGAGGGAGGGGGGCATCTCAGTCCGGGGCCTTGAACCGGGCCATACCGGCATCGAGCGCCTCGGCCTGGGCGTGGAAGTCGGCCGGTCGCCGTTGACGGAAAGTCTCGAGGTTGGTGAGTTTCCAACGCAAAGCGGGCAGCTCCGCCGTGTGGGGGTACTGCATCAGGGACCAGTCCGGATTAGCCCTCACCAGTCCGCTCAGGAACCGCCGGTGTCTCGCGGTGAGGCGATGGGGCAACTCATCGCGCAGCTGAGCGCGGGCGCCCAGCAGGGTGTCGAGCGGGCATGGGACCTCGGTCATGCCGACGAAGGTGCGGTCGTACTCGGCTGCGATGTCCTTGTCGTTGCCGAACAGCACTTCGTGCGGTGGTCGGTTGTGGCCCGCGAGGTAGACCACGAAGCACTCCAACATGCCGTCGGTCAGGCCGCCGGATCGGTAAAGCTGCCAGACGTCGAAGAGGTCACGCGGGTGCTGACGGTCGAACGCCGCCACCAGCTTGCCGGCATACAGCTCGTCGCGCGCCAGGATCGGCGTATCGAACTCGACACCGAACAGATCGGCGGTCTTGGCGTTCAAGGGCCTCCGCTGGACGGGGAGCAGCGTACCCCGGAACACTGTGTTGACCTCGATCTTGACCTGAGCGGCGTCGTTCTCGACGATCAGCTTGGTGTCGCCACCATCCGCGCGGCGCAATGCCCGCGTCCGCAGACCCAGCTTTTCGACACGGCGAGCGATGGCCGTCAGCTCAGCGTCGATCGCAGCGAGCGCTTCGTCCCGCGGCATCTGCCGCGGCTGGAACACCACATCGATATCCACCGACAGGCGAGGCATGTCCTCCACGAACAGATTGATCGCCGTGCCGCCTTTCATCGCAAAGGTGTCGTTGGCGAAGACCTCGGGCGCGACGGTCAGCAGCAGGCGAACGGTGTCGGCGTAGCCTTTATCCATGAGGTTTCAGGGTCAGCAAGGTGCCGTCGGGCATCCGGCTCATCCAGCGTTTGTCGCTGCCCGTGCGCAGCGGGTAGCGTGCGCGCAGGTCGTCCACATCGAGCAAGCCGCTCTCGCGGGCCCATGTCAAGAAGAGCCGCACGGTCTTGACGTTCGTGCAGCTCGACAGCAACTGGCCGAGCAGCGCCTTGCGCGGCGAACGCAGGCCGTCGAACAGGTTACGCGCCTCTTCGAGGCTCTCGCGAGTGCCGGCGTCATACAACAGCTCCAGCACGGCGCGCTCGGATACCGACACACGCAGTCCTTCAGGCAGACCAGCGGGCGTCACGAGGGTCTTCGCAGCCGATCTTTCATCGGGCCAGTCGAACAAGCGCGCTTGCACATAGCGTGCGGGAAACCGCGAGGTGAACCAGTCGGGCAGCACGAAGCGCGCATCGCCCCACAGCACCAGCGGTTCACGGGCGCCGAGGTTGTGTCGAACGCCCTGCAGCGCCAGTGCGCTCTTGCCCCCGATGTGAAGTCCGGGCACGCGGCGCTGCAGGAACCGAAGTGCGCCGTACACCCCGAAATCGTCCTTCGGGAAGGCATACACACCCTGAGCCAGACGCACGAGCCAACCGCTTTCGGCGTAGCGCGATGCCAGAGGGGCCGACACGCCGACCTCAGCCAAGGTGGCAAGATCAAACGGCGCTCCCCGGGCGAGGCCTGTCTGCAGACGCTTGAGTATCTGGTGACGGGGATTTGAATCCATGTGTTAAAAATAACACGGAATTCAATCAAACGGGGGGCAAGGGGGGTGTCCCTTTCAGGTCGCAGTTACGCTCAGCGAAAGCGTCCGGCAGGCCGGCGAGATCCTGCGGGTAGGTCAGTGGATTCGGTGATTTTGTAGACCCGAGTCACTGTCGCACCCAGTCGGAGAACCGCACCTCGGATCGAAGCCGCGCCCCCTTGAAGGGGATCCGGATACGGATGTCATGCGTCCTGCGCACGGGAAATGCGAATCCGACGTCACTGCTTCGGAACTCGCACAGGATCTCGGCGGAGACGAGCAGCGGCAGGCTGGCCCGAAGTGTGTACCGACGCGGGGCACCCGTAGCCGGGTCGACCCAGAGTTGAAGGGTCCCCGCGATCGCTGATGCCTCCAGTCGGATGGCCGGAACGCCGTCAAGCAGTTCGCTGTCTTTCCGGTCGATCTTGGCGTTCGCAGTGAACACGAGCGATTCCATCTGCGCGACGATCTCATCGATGCGGATCGTCTCCGCCTCTGACGTCATGGAGCTCGGAGTCACTTCCTCCAGCTTGTAGTGCGGTCTGCCATCGACCCGGCTGTCGAAGAGACGCTTGACACGGAACGTCTTGCGCTCGCCCGATCTGCCCTCCGTCACCACCGCCTCGTCTGTTTCTTTGGCGGCCCATGCCTGCTGCGCCTTGATGTGCCGGAGGGCTTCGGTCCAGAGCGGGTCTGCTTGGCTCGCCCAAGCCTGCGGAACGAGTGATCCGAGGAGCAGAGCGACGAGCAGCGGCGTGGTCTTGGCGTCGCTATCTGAGCACATAGCTCGCGAGCACGGACTGGACCTCATAGATGCTCAGGCGTTTGTTGAACTGCTTCTGTACCGGGAGCTGTTTCCCTGCGATCCATATCTTGAGCTCGGCATCAAGGTCGAATGTGCCGGCGGTCTCGATGCTGAAGTGTGTGATGGATCTATATGGAATGGAGTGATATTCGACCTTGCTACCGGTCATTCCCTGTTTGTCGACCAATACGAAACGCTTGTCGGTGAACACGAAGTAGTCGCGGATGAGCTGGTACGCATGCTCAACCTTCTCTCCGGGCGCCAGTATCTGACTGAACTCCGCTTGAATTTTTGACGCATCTATCTTTGACGCGTTTCCGAGCATCCCGTCCAGTAGGCCCATGTCTCCCCCCCTTCCACTTGGAATCCTTTGGTCGGTCAACGCTAACACAGCGTCACCATTCCTAGGCCTCACCCCCGCCCGACTTCAGCACGCGGCGCATCTCGCGCGCGGCGCAGGGCGAGCGGGTGCATCTCGACGCCGGG
>CALGVD010000078.1 GCA_937920275.1 uncultured Pseudomonadota bacterium | reverse complement strand
GGGATCCTGTTGCTGCGCCGTGCGTTCCGGCGTGACGAGCCCGGCCTCGCGCGCGCCCCGAGCCATGCCTTGGGTGGCGTCGCCGGGTTCCTCGATGCCATCGGTGGCGGCGGCTGGGGCACGGTCTGCACCCCTACCTTGATCGCGCGCGGCGTGCCGCCGCGCTATGCGATCGGCACCACCAACGCCGCAGAATTCTTTGTCACCCTCGCGATCTCGATCACCTTCCTCTTCACCTTCGACTGGCAGCGTTACGACCTCGTGATCGCGCTGCTCGGTGGCGGTGTGCTCGCGGCGCCGCTCGGCGCCTGGGTGGCGAAGCATGTGCCACCGCGTTACGCCATCATCGCCGTGGGTCTTGTGGTGACCGGTCTGTCGGTCCACGGACTCATCCGTTGGGCGATGGCGCTCGGGTGACGGCACATCTCTAGGCCACGGACCCTGGACGCCGCTATGCGCGGTGACGGTGAGGCGGCGGCGCTTGCCATCCCCCCAATCCTCCCTTGACTCCCCTTCTCCTAGAAAGGGATACTCGACCTCGATGAACATGCAGCACATCCAGACCTCGCACCTCGGCCTCGGCCGTTGGTGGTGGTGGCGTCCCTCCTGACGGAGAGGGCGCGGGCGCTGCTGTTCGAATCTCACACACGAGGATAGAACCACCCGAACCCATCTCCGGAACACTCCGGGGTGGGTTTTTGCGTTTATGAAGCCACCATTCGACATCTCAGGCGATCTGGACACGCCGGTCTCGGCGTTCCTGAAGCTGCAGGCCTTCAAGCCGACCTTCCTGCTCGAGAGCGTGGAGGGCGGTGAGCGCTTGGGGCGCTATTCCTTCATCGGTTTCGGTGACGCGGCGTTTGAACTGCGGCTTGACGCCGACGGTCACTGGTTCGGCAAACAGCGGTTCGCACTCCCGGCCGGACAGGCGGAGCTCTTGACCCTGCTGCGCGAGGCGCTCGCGCGGGCGCCGCGGCCGACGGCCCCCGGTGCCGGGCCGGGTTTCCCGCTCGCGGGTGGGCTCGTCGGCTATTCGTCCTACGATGTCGTGCGCTGGTTCGAGCGTCTGGCGCCGCGCGCGCCTTCGGCCTCGTCCGTACCGGACATGCACTATGTCGCGCCCTCGTCGCTGTTGGTGTTCGATCACCTGACGCGTGGCATCGCGCTGCTGCATTCGGGCAGCGAGGCCGAGCGGCAGTCGCTGCGGCGCGAAGTCATCGCGGCGCTGCGCGGTCCTTTGCCGCCGGTACGGCCCTCGGGCGGGTTCTCGCCGGCGACGGCGTCCATGTCACAGGACGAGTTCCTCTCAGGCGTCGCGCACACCAAAGAATACATCGCCGCGGGCGATGTCTATCAGCTCGTGCTGTCGGTCCGCTTCGGTGGCCGGCATTCGGTCGATCCCTTCGACGCCTATCGCGCGCTGCGTCTCATCAATCCCTCGCCCTACATGTACTACCTCTCGCTCGGCGACATCACCGTGGTCGGCTCCTCGCCCGAGGCGTTGGTGAAGCTCTCTGGGGGACACGCGCAGCTGCGTCCGATCGCGGGCACCCGACCGCGAGCCGAGGACGATGCCGAAGACCGGCGTCTCGAGCAGGAGTTGCTCGCCGATGCCAAAGAGAACGCGGAGCATGTGATGCTGGTCGACTTGGCCCGCAACGATCTCGGGCGCGTAGCACAGGCAGGCAGCGTGCATGTCTCACCCTACCGCTCCATCGAGCGTTATAGCCATGTCATGCACATCGTGAGCGGTGTTCGCGGCGAACTTGCGCCGGGGCGTGATGCCTTCGACCTCTTCGCGGCGGCCTTCCCCGCAGGCACGCTGGTCGGTGCGCCCAAGGTACGCGCGATGGAGATCATCGACGAACTGGAGCCGGTGCGACGCGGGCTCTATGGCGGCACGGTCGGCTACTTCGGTGCGCAGGGCGACATGGATCAGGCGATCACCATCCGCACGCTGGTCTTCCGCGGCGATGAATACAGCTACCAAGCGGGCGCGGGCATCGTCGCCGACAGCATCCCGCAGAGCGAATACGAAGAGGTGCTCGCCAAGAGCGGCTCGGCCGCGCGGGCGTTGGCGATGGCGGGAGAAGGTTCATGAGCGGCGTTGTATCGCATGCAGCGATGGGCGATGCGGGCCACGGTGTGCGCCTGCTGCTCATCGACAACTACGACTCCTTCACCTACAACCTCGTGCAGGCCTTCCTGATGCAGGGTGCCGAGGTCGCGGTGCACCGCAACGACGCCTTGAGCGTCGAGGCGGCGCTCGCGCTCGCGCCCACCCATGTCTGCATCTCACCGGGGCCGGGCACGCCCTACGACGCCGGCACCTCGATGGACATGATCCGCGCCTTCGCGGGGCTCGTGCCCGTGTTCGGGGTCTGCCTCGGCCATCAATCGATCACCGAAGTCTTCGGCGGTAAAGTCGTCCGCGCCGGGCGGCTGATGCACGGCAAGACTTCGATGGTGACGCACGACGGTGCAGGTCTCTTCGCCGGTCTGCCGAACCCCTGCGAAGCGGGCCGCTATCATTCTTTGATCGCCCAGCCCGAGTCGCTGCCGCCGGAACTGATCGTCACGGCGCGCACCGCCGAGGGTGAGATCATGGGTCTGCGTCACCGGGACTTGATGGTCGAAGGTGTGCAGTTCCACCCCGAGAGTGTGTTGTCGCCCGAGGGACCTCTGCTGATGGCGAACTTCTTGCGGCAGCGCGGAGGGCGTCGTGATGGCTGACCCGCAATCGCTACGACCGCTTCTGGAGCGGGTATTGGATCGCACTGATCTCACCGAAGGCGAGGCGGCCGACACGCTACGCGCGCTTACCGACCCTGCGCTGCCGCCGGCGCTCGCCGGCGCGCTGCTCGCGGCGCTGCGCAGCAAGGGGGTCGTCGCCGATGAGCTGCGTGGCTTCGCCAGCGCCATGCGCGAACTCGCACTCCGTCCGGTTGTGGATCCTGCGCTGCAGGCCCGCGCCATCGACATCGTCGGTACAGGTGGCGATGCCTCGGGCAGTGTGAACATCTCCACGGGCACGGCGCTGCTGGTGGCCGCTTGCGGGCTGCCCGTCATCAAGCACGGCAACCGCTCCATCTCGAGCCGCTCGGGTAGCGCCGATGTGCTCGAGCAATTGGGGCTCCCGCTGCCGCTTGATGAGACCCGCGCCGGGGCGTGCCTCACGGCGACCGGCTTCACGTTCCTGTTCGCGCCGCATTACCACCCCGCGATGAAGGCCATCGGTCCGGTGCGCCAGGCGCTCGGTGTACGCACCTTGTTCAATGTATTGGGGCCGCTGACGAACCCCGCTGCGCCGCCCTACATGTTGGTCGGCGCCTACAGCGAGGCGATGGCCGAGTTGATGGCGTCCGCGCTCGCGGGTCTGCCCGGCGTCCGTCGCGCGTTCGTGGTGCACGGCGCGGGCGGCTGGGATGAGCCGACACCGATAGGACCGTTCACGCTGTTCGACGTGCAGGGTGGCGCGGGAACGGTACGCCGTAGTACGCGCACGCCTGCCGACTATGGGCTTGCGCCCTGCACGCCGCAGGATCTCGCGGGCGGTGATGCGGCGGCGAACGCCGCGTCGCTGCGCGCCGTGCTCGAGGGCCATGACCGCGGCGCGCACCGCGATGCGTTGTACATGGGCGCTGCGCTCGCGTTGGAGGTGGCCGGTGTCGCAGCGACCCCGGCCGAGGGTCTGGCGCAGGCCAGGGCGGCCATCGACGATGGACGCGCGGCGGGTCTCCTGCGAGCGATCGCGGAGTTCGGCGCGAGGGCCCCAGCATGAGCGCTCCAATATGAGCGCCCCAATATGAACGCAGGCGTGGAGGCGGGCGACTTCTTGGCGGGTATGGCGGCATCGAGCCGCGACCGAACCGAAGCGGCACGCGCACGCTTGCCGGTGTCGGAGTTGCGCGCACGATTGCGCGACCTGCCACCGGCCCCTCGCTTGCAGCTATCACCTCAGGGGTTCGATCTCATCGCCGAGATGAAACTCCGCTCGCCGGCCATCGGCGCACTGCGCGATGCACGCGATGAGGATGTCACGCGGCGCGTGCTGGCCTATGCCGACGCGGGTGCCGCCGCGGTGTCGGTGCTCACCGAGCCGTCCCGTTTCGATGGCGACCTTGCGCACCTCGCGCAGGCCGCCGCAGCGCTCGCGCCACACGGCATCCCGGCGATGCGCAAAGATTTCCTCGTCGATCCGTATCAGGTGTTGGAAGCGCGCGCTGCCGGTGCAGGCGGAGTGCTGCTGATCCTGCGTATGTTGCCGCGCGCCGCGCTCGAAGCGCTGATGGATGCAGCGCTTGAGCACGGACTCTTCGTATTGCTCGAGGCCTTCGATGCCGAGGACATCGGACTCGCGGCACAGCTGCTGGGGCCGCGGCGTCCGACCGTCGGCGGGAGCCTCGGCGAGTCGCTGCTGCTCGGCATCAACTGTCGCGACCTCGTCACGCTGCAGGTCGTGCCGGGGCGACTCGAGGAGATGGTGGGTCAGCTGCCCTCATGGGTCGCGCGTGTCGCCGAGAGCGGTGTCGCGACACCCGCGGATGCCGCGCGGCTCGCCGCCTGCGGTTACGATCTTGCGCTCGTCGGCAGCGCGCTGATGACGGGTGGGGCACCCCGCGAGCTCGCCGGAGCGATGCTGGGCGCTGCGCGCGTGGCGCTGCAGCACCGATCGCGCAGGGACGGTGCGGCATGTTCGTGAAGATCTGTGGACTCACCACGCCGGAGGGCGTCGACGCTGCGCTGGCCGCAGGCGCGGATGCCATCGGTTTCGTGTTCGCCCCCTCGGTGCGGCGCGTGACACCTGCGGAGGCTGCGGCGTTGGCGGCCCCTGCGCGTGGCCGTGCGCTCTGCGTCGCCGTCACCCTGCATCCGACGACCGCCGAGGTGGAAGAGATCCTCGACATCTTCTCGCCCGATCTGATCCAGACGGACATCGAGGATGTCGCGACGCTCTCGCCCCGCGCCCGCGCGCGGCTGCTACCGGTACTGCGCGAGGGCGCGACGCTCCCCGAGCGGTTGCCGGAGCGGGTACTCTACGAGGGTGCGGTGAGCGGCACGGGCCGTACCGCCGATTGGGCGCGTGCCCATACCTTGGCGGAGCGTACCGAAGTGCTGCTCGCGGGCGGCCTGAATCCGGGCAATGTCGCCGATGCGATCCGGGCAGTCCGTCCGTGGGGTGTCGATGTGTCGAGCGGCGTCGAGTCGACGCCCGGCACGAAATCATCATCAAAGATAACCGACTTCGTGGTGGCCGCCCGAGCGGCTGCAGCGCAGTTTGACCTCGAGGAACCCAGACAATGAGCGCATCCACATGAACGCCAACGTCAGATTCACCCCGGCCGAGCAGCAGCAGTTGCTCGATGCCGAGCTTGCCGGCCGTTTCCCCGACGCCCGTGGCCGCTTCGGACCGTATGGTGGCCGCTATGTGCCCGAGACGCTGATCCCGGCGCTCGAGCGTCTCGAAGCGGGCATGCGCGAGCACCTGCCGCGCGAGGACTTCCAGCGCGAACTCGCCGGGCAGCTCGATTCCTGGGTCGGTCGCCCGACCGCGTTGTCGCATGCGCCGCGGCTCTCGGCCGCTTGGGGTGCCGAGGTCTGGTTCAAGCGCGAGGACCTCGCGCACACGGGCGCGCACAAGATCAACAACGCCCTCGGTCAGGCGCTGCTTGCCCAGCGCCTCGGTGCCCAGCGTATCGTCGCGGAGACCGGCGCCGGCCAGCATGGCGTGGCGAGTGCGGCGGCCTGTGCGCGTCTCGGCTTGCCCTGTACGGTCTACATGGGCGCGATCGACATGGAGCGCCAAGCGCCCAATGTCGGTCGTATGCGATTGATGGGCGCCGAGGTGGTGCCGGTGACGGGCGGCGACCAGACATTGCGTGCCGCCATCGACGAGGCGCTGCGCGATTGGGTCTCCGATCCGAACGGCACTTTCTACCTGCTCGGTTCGGCGGTGGGGCCGCATCCCTATCCCTATCTCGTGCGCGAACTGCAATCCATCATCGGTCGCGAGGCACGAGAGCAGTTCCTGAAGCGCGAAGGGCGCTTGCCGGATGCCGTGTTCGCCTGTGTCGGCGGCGGCTCCAACGCCATCGGCATGTTCCACGCCTTTGTCGCGGATCGGGATGTCGCCATCATCGGCGTCGAGGCGGGTGGGCGCGGCAGCGCGCTCGGCCAGAACGCCGCGAGCCTCTCTTACGGCTGGCCGGGTGTGTTGCAGGGCTGTTATTCCCTGCTGCTACAGGATGAGAACGGACAGATCTACGAGACCGACTCCATCTCGGCGGGCCTCGACTATCCCGGCGTCGGCCCCGAGCACGCGCTGCTGCTCGCCGCAGGTCGTGTGCAGTACGAGTCTGCGACCGACGAGGAGGCGCTAGACGCGCTGCAGGAGTGCGCTCGCATGGAGGGCATCCTGCCTGCGCTCGAGACCGCACATGCCCTGCACGGCGCCAAGCGCTGGGCCGCGCGCAATCCAGGCAAGCACCTGTTGCTCAACATGTCAGGCCGTGGCGACAAAGACATGCCGACGCTGCAGCGTACGCTGCTCGACGGCGAGCGGTCAGGCGTCCACGCACAGGGAGTCGAGCGATGAAGCCGCACGATCGCTTGAGCGCAGCGATCCGCACCGCATCAGCAGACGGCGGCACCGCCATCGTCGCCTTCCTCACCGCCGGCTTCCCCGAGGCTCAAAAGTTCCGTGAGCATCTGCACGCCGTGGCGGCGGGCGCAGATGTGGTCGAGATCGGCGTGCCGTTCACCGACCCGATGGCGGACGGCATGACCATCCAGCGATCGAGCCAGGTGGCGCTCACCCAGGGCGTGAGCCTGCGCTGGATCCTCGCCGAACTCGGTGCGATGCAGCGACCGGCTGCGCCGCTCGTCTTGATGAGCTACCTCAACCCGCTGCTGCAGTACGGCTACGAGAAGCTCGCGGCCGATGCTGCAGCGGTCGGCGTCTGCGGCTTCATCGTCCCCGATCTGCCGTTCGACGAGGGCGATGACCTGCGCGCTGCGCTGCAGAACGCGGGCGTCGCGCTCGTACAGATGGTGACGCCGGTGACCACGCCTGCGCGTCTGGCGCAGGTCTGCGCCGCCAGCGAGGGCTTCGTCTATGCCGTCACCATGACCGGTACCACCGGTAAGTCCGTCGAGGTGCCCGACAGCGTGCTCGAGTATCTTGCGCGCGTGCGTGCCGCCTCGCCGGTGCCGGTCTGTGCGGGTTTCGGCATCCGCTCCGCGGCGCAGGTCGCGCGCCTGTGCGGTACCGTTGAAGGCGTGGTGGTCGGCTCGGCGCTGGTCGAGGTGCTCGAGCGCGGCGAGGATCCGACGGCTTGGTTGAGGGCGCTCAGGCCCGGTTGAGCGCCCGACCGGTCCGTCTGACCCGCCACAGCATCACGCCCGAGGCGATGAGCAGCAGTGTGCCGATGATGCGCGGCTCCATCTCGAAGCCGAGCCACAGCAGACTGCCGAGTCCCAGCGCGACGCTGACCAGGGTGCCGTTGCGCCGCCGCTCCGAGAGGCGGATCTCCTCGCGCAGCGCGGCGAGCTCCTCCGAGCGCACACCGAACGCGAATCTGCCGTCCTCGGCCTGCTGTACCGCCACCTTCACCAACGACGGCAGCGCATGCATCGCGGTCAGCATGTCAGGCAGGTTCCTGCGCAGGTGCTTGATCTGCGCACGCGGGCTGATCCGGTCCGACATCCACTCGCGCAGGATCGGCGCCGCGGTCTGCCAGATGTCGAGCTCAGGATAGAGGTCGCGGCCAAGGCCCTCGATGTTCAGCAGCGTCTTCTGCAGCAGGATCAGCTGCGGCTGGATACGCATGTCGAAACGGCGTGCGATGTCGAACAGGCGCAGCAGGATGGTGCCGAACGAGATATCTTTGAGCGGCCGGTCGAAGATGGGTTCGAGCACGGTGCGGATGGCGGACTCCATCTCGTCGACGCGGGTGTCGGGCGGCACCCAACCCGACTGCACATGTAGTTCCGCCACGCGGCGGTAATCCCGGTCGAACACGGCGAGGAAGTTCTCGGCCAAGTAGTGTTGGTCGCGGATGTCGAGCGTGCCCACGATACCGAAGTCGATGGCGGCATAGCGGGGGTTCGCTGGATCGTCGATCAGCACGAAGATGTTGCCGGGGTGCATGTCGGCGTGGAAGAAGTTGTGCCGGAACACCTGCGTGAAGAAGATCTTCACACCGTTCGCGGCGAGCATCGCGATGTCTGCGCCCTTGGCTCGCAGGGTATCCATGTCGCTGATGGTCACGCCGCGGATGCGCTCCATGACCATCACATCGATGCGGCAGAGATCCCAATACACCGTCGGCACATGCAGCAGCGATGATCCTTCGAAATTTCGTTTGAGCTGCGAAGCGTTGGCGGCTTCGCGCATCAGATCGAGCTCGTCGAGGATGGTCTTCTCGTATTCGTCGACGATCTCGTCGACGCGCAGCCGCCGCGCCTCTGTGGAGTGGGTCTTGGCGAGACGCGCGAGCTCGTGCATCACCTCGAGATCGCGCGAGATGATCTCTTTCATCCCGGGGCGCAGCACCTTGATGACCACATCGGTACCGTCTTTCAGCGTCGCCGCGTGCACCTGCGCGATCGAGGCCGCCGCGAGCGGTTGCGCTTCGAAAGTCGCGAAGGATTCGGTGACGGGTCTGCCGAGCGACTTCTCGATGATGGCGCGCGCGGTCTCGTTGTCGAACGGCGGCACGCGGTCCTGGAGCTTGGCGAGCTCCATGGCGATATCGGGCGGGAGCAGGTCGCGACGCGTGGAGAGCGCCTGCCCGAGCTTGATGAAGATGGGGCCGAGCTCCTCGAGCGCCAGCCGCAGGCGCTCAGCGCGCGGGGCCTCTTTACGCCGCTCGAGCCAGGTCCAGGGTGAGGCGAGGAACACGAAGCGCAGCGGGCGGTAGAGGTGCGTCTCGCGCACGAAATCGTCGAGTCCGTGACGCACCAGAACGCGTTGGATCTGGATGAGGCGCGCCATCACGCGAAGCTTCATGGTGCCGGCTCTGCGATGGCCGCCAAGCGCGCTTCGATGTGGGCGATCCGCGCCTCCGTACGATCGACATCCTCGCGCAGACGATCGACATCGCTCATGAACGCCTCTGCTTCAGCGGCAGGCACGAGGTCGCCGCGTTCGTGGGCGAAATACTCGGCGGCGTTCTGCACCGCGGTATCGGCGGCGTGGCGACCGAAGCCGAACACTTTGCCCGCGAACCGCATGACCTGGTGCGCGGGCGCATCGCCGACGAAGCGGGACAGCTCCTCTTCGAGGTCCGGGCGCAGCAGAAGACCGAGCTCACGATAGCGCTGCAGAAGCTCCGTGTCCCCGCGCACCTGTACGGCGCCCGACCGCAACAGGTGCTCGGGCGAGGGACCTGCGAGAGCGACGAGGTTCACGGGGCTGCCCTCGACCTCGGCGTCGAACTCGCCGTCCGGATCGCGTGCGATCCGTAGCGTGCTGCCCAAGGATTCGAGTCCGATGCGCAAGCCGAGGCCGCTGATCGTGATGCGCAGGCGGCGTCCGCGCAGCGCGGCGCAGAGCTCGCGCGCCCGGGGCGAGGCGCCGAGATTGCGGTTCAAAAGGTTTTCGACGAGTTCGGTCAGCATGCGGGCGACAGCGGTCAGTAACGGTAGCCGCGGTGCAGCGCCACGATCCCGCCGGAGAGGTTGTGGTAGCGGCAATCTTCGAGACCCGCCTCGCGCATCATGCCGAGCAGGGTCTCCTGGTCGGGATGCTTGCGGATGGACTCGGCGAGGTAGCGGTAGCTGTCCTCGTCGCGGGCGATCACGCGGCCGAGGAAGGGCAGGACGCGGAACGAATAGGCGTCGTAGAGGGGCTTGAGGCCGGGTGCCACCGGCTGCGAGAACTCGAGGACCATCAGTTGACCGCCCGGGCGCAGCACGCGGCGCATCGAGGCGAGGGCGGCCGCCTTGTCGGTGACATTGCGCAGGCCGAAGGCGATGGTGACGCAGTCGAAGCTGCTGTCCGCGAACGGGAGGCGCTCGGCGTTGGCCTGCGCGTAGGCGATGCCGCGGGTGAGACCGACATCGAGGAGCCTGTCTCGGCCGTGGGCGAGCATCGCGCCGTTGATGTCCGAGAGCACGACGAGCCCCTGTTCGCCGACCTGGGCTGCGAGTCCGCGTGCGAGGTCGCCGGTACCGCCTGCGACATCGAGCGCCCGTTGGCCGGGGCGCAGGTGGGTCTGGGAGAGCGTGAACTGCTTCCAGACGCGGTGCAGGCCGCCGGACATCAGATCGTTCATGAGGTCGTAGCGGGGGGCGACCGAATCGAACACGCCCCGTACGCGCTGGGCTTTGTCCTCCCAGGCGACCTCCTCGAAGCCGAAATGCGTGGTTTTTCCGTCCCGCGGAGCGTCCATCCCCTCATTGTACCGGCTGCCTCTGGCAATCGGCGCCGCGAAGGAACAAAACCGTGTCCGGACACTCAGGTCCGAGGTCGGGCAGATCCTCTCCAGGCTCCGGTCTAGCGGTCGGCTGCCGCCGCGGCCACCCGCTCCAGGTACCGCGTCCAGAGCGCTGCCTGGTCCCGGCCGAGCTCCTGCAGGTACTTCCAGCTGTAGAGGCCGCTGTCGTGGCCGTCGTCGAACACGAGCCGTACGGCGTACTGACCCACCGGTTCGATCTCGCGGATCCCCACCGTCTGTTTGCCGAGCACCAGCGTCTCCTGGCCGGGGCCGTGGCCTTTGACCTCGGCCGAGGGCGACTGCACGCGCAAGAACTCGAAGGGGAGGGCGTACTGCTCGTCCGGGCCGAAGGCGACCTCCAGCACCCGCGACTGGCGGCGCAGGCGCAGTTCGGTCGGGACGGGCATTTCCAGACGGTCGTTCCGGGGTGGTGTGTCCATGGGCGCATCCTAACGGTCGGGCAGCCCTTGCACACGGTGACATTTGGCCGCGGCTCTCCGATACTCGGGTGATGTGTGGTCGATCGTCAGACGGGGGGTTTGATGGCTGTAACGGACACTTCGCATCCCGACTATTTCCATAAGGTCGTGGATTGCCAGTGGGCATGTCCTGCCCACACCGATGTACCGGAGTACATCCGGCTGATCGCCCAAGGGCGTTTCACCGACGCCTACCTCGTCAACCGACGCTCGAACGTCTTCCCGGGCATCCTCGGGCGGGTCTGTGATCGGCCCTGTGAGCCGGCTTGTCGCCGCGGCCGTGTCGAGGAAAAACCGGTCGCCATCTGCCGCCTGAAGCGCGTCGCCGCCGACCACAAGGACGAGTTCCGCGACCGGCTGCCGCCCATCCCGACGCAGAAGAACGGCAAGAAGATCGCTTGCATCGGCGCGGGCTGCGCCTCGCTCACCGTCGCCAACGACCTGATGCCGCTCGGCTACGAGGTCACGATCTTCGAGCAGTTCGCCATCGCCGGTGGGCTGATGCGCACCAACATCCCCTCGTTCCGCCTGCCCGGGCCTGTGATCGACGAGGAGGTCGCTGCCATCGTCGATATGGGCGTGGACCTGCGCCTTGGCCATCGCATCGAGTCGATGCGCAAGCTCCTCGAAGAAGAGGGTTTCGATGCCGTCTTCGTCGGCTCCGGCGCGCCGAAGGGCAAAGAATTGAACCTGCCCGGCCGGCAGGAAGGTGCCGCCAACATCCACATCGGCATCACCTGGCTCGAATCGATCGCGTTCGAGCATGTGAAGTCGGTGGGTGAGACCGTGTTGATCATCGGCGTCGGCAACACCGCGATGGACTGCTGCCGCAGTTCGCTGCGCTTGGGCGCCAAGAGCGTGAAGGTGATGGCACGCAAGCCGCGGCAGTTCTTCAAGGCGTCCGAGTGGGAGCTCGAGGATGCCGAGGCCGAGAGCGTCGAGATCGTCATCAACCGTTCGCCCAAGTGTTTCGTGATCGAGGGCGGCAAGCTCAAAGGCATGCTGTTCGATGTCATGGAATACGAGGTCGATGCGCAGGGTCGCATCACCGGCGAGCGCGTCACAGCCGAGGAGTTCCTGCCGGCGGACGATGTGATCCTCGCGATCGGTCAGGAGAACGCCTTCCCCTGGATCGAGCGCGACCTCGGCATCGAGTTCGACAAGTGGGAGGTCCCGAAGGTCGATGCGGTGACGCACGAGAGCACGCGTCCGGGCGTGTTTTTCGGCGGCGACGCGGCCTTCGGCCCCAAGAACATCATCTGGTCGGTGGAGCACGGCCACCAGGCCGCGATCTCCATCCATCAATATTGCCAGGGCAAGCCGGCGAGCGAGCGCATGGCGCCCGGGGTCAACCTGCAGAGCCGCAAGATGGGCATGCACGAGTGGTCGTACAACAACGACTACAGCGGCATCGAGCGCCGTCTCGTGCCGCATGTCTCGCTCAAAGAGCGTTTCAAGAACATCGATATCGAGGTCGAGCTCGGCTTCACCGCCGAGCAGGTCGTCGCCGAGGTGCAGCGCTGTCTCAACTGCGATGTGCAGACGGTGTTCGACGCCAAGCTCTGCATCGAGTGCGACGCCTGCATCGACATCTGCCCGGTCGATTGTCTGACCATGACGCCGGACGGTGTCGAGGCGGACCTGCGTACCCGGCTGAAGGCGCCGGCGACCAATGTCACGCAGGCGCTCTATGTCAGCGAACCGCTCAAGCACACGGGCCGCGTGATGGTGAAGGATGAGGATGTCTGCGTGCACTGCGGGCTCTGCGCCGAGCGCTGCCCGACCGCTGCCTGGGACATGCAGAAATCATGGGTCAAGTGGCCGCATGCGATCGATCAAGAGGTCGCCCGATGAGCGCTGTGCCTTCCCGCGTCAACGACTTCGCCATCAAGATCGCCTCGGTCAACGGCACCGGTTCGGCGAGCGCCAACACGCTGCTGATGAAGTCGATCTTCCGCAGCGGCATCCCGGTGATGGGCAAGAACTACTTCCCCTCCAACATCCAAGGGCTGCCGACCTGGTACGAGATCCGCGTGTCGAAGGACGGCCATGTCGCGCGCTCGGGCAAGGTCGACATCATGGTCTGCATGAACGCCGAGACCTACGCACGCGATGTGCGCGAGGTGGCACCGGGCGGCTACCTCATCTACGACTCCACTTGGCCGCGACCGGCGCTGCTGAAGCGCGACGATGTGACGGTGCTCGGGGTGCCGCTTGCCGGCCTGTGCAACGACAACTTCAAGGGCGTGCGCACGCGCATCCTCATGAAGAACATCTGTTACGCGGGCGTGCTCGCGGCGCTGCTCGACCTCGACCTTGCGCGTATCCGGGAACTTTTGGCCGAGACCTACGCCAAGAAACCTGCGCTCGTCGAGTCCAACATGCAGGCCATCCAGTTGGGCTACGACTACGCGAGGGCGCATTTCGTCTGTCCGCTCCCCCTGCGTGTCGAGCAGATGGACAAGACGGCCGGTCACATCATGATCGACGGCAACACCGCAGCGGCGCTCGGCTGCGTCTACGCAGGCGCCACGGTCGCCGCGTGGTACCCGATCACGCCGTCGACCTCGCTGATGGACGCGTTCAAGTCCTTCGCCGACAAGCTGCGCGTGGATCCGGAGACCGGCCACGCCAACTTCGCCTTCATCCAGGCCGAGGATGAGCTCGCGGCCATCGGCATGGTGCTTGGCGCCAATTGGAACGGCGCGCGCGCCTTCACGGCGACCTCCGGGCCCGGCGTCTCGCTGATGGGCGAGTTCCTGGGTCTCGCGTACTACGCGGAGGTGCCGGCGGTGCTGTTTGATGTGCAGCGTGTGGGGCCGTCCACCGGCATGCCGACGCGGACACAGCAGTGCGATCTGCTCGCGGCGGCCTATGCCTCGCACGGCGACACGAAGCATGTCTGCCTGTATCCCGCCAACCCGGAAGAGTGCTTCTATATGGCCGTCCAGGCCTTCGATCTCGCCGAGCGTCTGCAGACGCCGATCATGGTGATGCTCGACCTCGATATCGGCATGAACGATTGGATGTGCCGAGACCTCAAGTGGGACGACGCGTGGAAGCCCGACCGTGGCAAGGTGCTCGGGCGCGAGGAGCTCGAGAAGATCGAGAAGTTCCACCGCTATGTCGACAAGGACGAGGACGGCATCCCCTACCGCACCTTCCCCGGCGTGCACCCGAAGGGCGCGTATTTCACGCGCGGCTCAGGTCACACGCAGTTCGGCACCTATACGGAAGATGCGACCGAGTATCAGATCGTGCTCGATCGGCTCGTGCGAAAGTTCGCGACCGCCAAGCGCCTCGTGCCGGAGCCCGTGTTCCAGGGCAGCGGCGACACGCAGGCGGCGATCGTCTCGCTCGGCAGCTGCGATGGCGCGATCCACGAGGCGCTCGATGTCATCGCCTCGCGCGGTGTGCAGCTCGATTACATGCGCGTGCGCGGCTTCCCGTTCGGCGAGGAGGTCGAGAAGTTCCTCGCGGCGCACGAGATCATCTATGTGGTCGAGCAGAACCGTGACGCGCAGCTGAAGTCGCTGCTGACCCTCGAGACCCGCGTCGAGAAGTCGAAGCTGCGCTCGCTGCTGCACTACAGCGGCCTGCCCGTGTCCTCCAAGTTCATCGTGGACGGCGTGCTCGCGGACCTCGGCGAAGGCCGCCGTGCCGTCACGGGAGTCGCGTCATGACCTACATCCCGAAGCCGAAGATCGCCCACCCCTCGCTGCCGCGCAACGAGCTCGGCCTCACGCGACGCGACTACGAAGGCTCGCTCTCGACGCTCTGCGCGGGCTGCGGCCACGACAGCATCACCGCTGCGATCATCGAAGCCTCCTGGGGCATCTCGCTGCGCCCCGAGAACCTCGTCAAGCTCTCAGGGATAGGCTGCTCCTCGAAGACCACGGCGTATTTCGTCGGCGGCGCGCACGGCTTCAACTCCGTGCACGGGCGCATGCCCTCGATCGCCATGGGCGCCAATGCCGCCAACCGCGACCTCTACTACATCGGCATCTCGGGAGACGGCGATTCGCTCTCGATCGGTCTCGGGCAGTTCTGCCACGCCATCCGCCGCAACACCGACATGCTCTACATCATCGAGAACAACGGTGTGTATGGCCTGACCAAGGGCCAGTTCTCGGCTTCGGCGGACATCGGTACCAAGGCCAAAAAAGGCGAGGTCAACCAGCAGCCGCCCATCGACCCGGTGCTGCTCGCCATGAACTTGGGCGCGGGCTTCGTTGCGCGAAGCTTTTCGGGCGATAAGGCACAGCTCGTGCCGCTCATCCAGGCGGGCCTCGAGTACCCGGGCTTTGCGCTCATCGATGTGCTCTCGCCTTGCGTCACCTTCAACGACCATGAGGGTTCGACCAAGAGCTACCAGTACACCCGCGAGCATTACGAGCCCGCGGTCGCCGCCGACTATGTCCCCTTCCAGCGCGAGATCAAGACCGACTACGGCGCGGGCGAGGCGGTGCCGGTGATGCTGCACGACGGTAGCCGTGTGCTGCTGCGCAAGTTGACCGAGGGCTATGACCCGACCGACGCGCATGCCGCCTACGACTCTGTGCAGCAGCATATCGCCCGGGGCGAGTACCTCACCGGGCTGCTGCATTGCCGGTCGACCACCGATACCGAGTTCCATGCGCTCAACCGCAGCCCCGACCAGCCTCTGAACGGGGTGCCGTTCGGTAAGTTGGTCCCGGGCGCCAAGGCGCTCGAGAAGGTGTTGGCGCGGTACCGCTGACGGGCTACACTTGCGCCCGCGCACGATGCGCGGATATCTCGTTGGAGAGCAGGACATGGGCAAGGGAGACACCAGGACCCGTCGCGGGAAGATCTATCAAGGTTCGTTCGGCAAGAGCCGTCCGAAGGATCCGGTGCGCGCCAAGAAGCGCGTCGCCAAGAAGACCGGCACCAAGAAATAACGAAGCCGGTCCTGTCAGGGCACAGGTCGCAGCGGCCCGCGGGAGCGATTCCGCGGGCCGTCTGTTTTTTTGGGCGGTGTTGACAGCCGCGCACGCTGGGTGCAATTTCGGTGCATGGTCCTGACGCCCCGCATCGCTGTCGGTCTCTGCTTCGTCACGGCAGCGCAGTGGGCGATCGCTGCGCCGCCGCCCGCTCCCAAGATCCCGCTGCTCGAGCCCGGGCTCTGGATCTTCGAGATCGAGACGCGGCGCGAGGGTAAGCCCGTCGAGACGCGGACGATCCGGGATTGCGTGGATCTGCGCGGGCTCTATTCCGCCGAACGGCCGACGGACTGTTCGCGCATCGACGCCAGTCGCTCAGCCGATGGCCGACAACTCGTCGTGGAGATGGCGTGTGCGGTGCTGCCGAGGCTGACGGCCATACATCGGTTGCCGGAAGACCGTGGGCGCGGACTGCTCGACTATGCAGAGCCCGGGATCTCGATCTCCTCGCGCTCGGTGTTCACGGGTGACTTCCGCCGGAACTATGTGCGGGACAACCTCACCACCGTCGAGTCACCGCCCGGAGAACGCCAGACGACGCGCAGCGTCACGCGTGGCGTGTGGCAGGCGGCAGCCTGCCCGACGGACCTCCCGCCGGATGACCTGCGGCGCTGGGTTCGGATGCCCGCTCCGGCGGCTGCGCCGATGGTGGATCCGTCCGTCGACAATCCGCTCGGCGGTCTACCGACCCGCCCGGTCATGCGGGCTGGTCTGTGGTCGAGCAAGCTCGTCACCCGTACGGACAAGGGCAAGCCGGTCATCGAGGAGACGCAGCACTGTGTGCCCTCGGTACTCGATCGGGGTGGGGTCTCCATCCCGAAGATGGAGGTTTGGGGGGTCTGTGGGCTCGCGTATCGCGCCGAGGCTGCTTCCACCGCGGAGGGTTTCGATACGACGATTCGATGCGAGGCGTCGTCGAGCCATTTCATGGTCGCGGATCTCGATTTCGAGCGAAGTGGAGCAGCGATCGAGTCGCGATCGGAGTTCAAGGGTGATTTCTCTGCGCGCTTCAGTGTCCACCACCATACCGAGGTCACTTATCCATCGGGGCGTCGAAGTTCCGTCGTTTCTACGAACGAACTCGTTCGGATCGGAGACTGCCCTAGCGAAGAGGCGCGAAAACCGTGAACAGTCGGGCGGGCAGGCGCAAACTCCAACGATTGCCCGTGTTGTTGATGGCGGCGACGCATCTCTTGGTGCCGAGTGCGGTCTACGCTGACCAGTCGGCGTCTGCGCTGTCGCTCTGGCGAGCGGTCGAGCGTCGAATACTCACAGACGATACGGAGCAGGATGAGGCCATCAAAAGCGCCAAAGCCGCAGCTAGAGACGCCGTGGCAGCTGCGAATTCTCGATACTGTCGTCCGGAACCGTATGTTCATCGGCAAGATATGACGCTTTCGAAGTTCGTTTCACCGACAAAACCGGTCTGGGTTGTACGTTCTGCATCCGCCGGCGATCGTTACAGCCTTCAAAGTGGGTACGTTTCCGACTATCGGATCTCCATGAGGAGCCCCTGGTTCAGTCTCGGCGGCGATCGCGGCCTAGCGTTATCGGCGGCACGTTCTGTGACCCGCATCGAGAACCCTAGTCGGTACGAGAACGACTACTGGAGCGCGACTCAGCAGTTGCGCTCCGGCCACTCGCAGGGTGAGGCCACGATCGAACACGAGATCACGGTATGGGAGCGGCAAGGTCCCTGCCCTCCCGGTATCGGGCCTGGATTTGTCACCGATGAGGACCTCAAAAAGGCGGTCCGCGATGCGCCCTCTGACGACGCGTCCACACGCTGATAGACGTTGTGGTATCGAGACAAAGATGACGATGGCCAGGTCGTGCAGGATGTTGTTGGTCGTCAGCGTCGCGATGGCTCTGGGGTCCTGCGCGAAGCAGCCGCCCGCTCCCGAGATCCCCCTGCTCGAGGCTGGTCTCTGGACCTTCGAGATCGAGACGCAGCGCGAGGGCAAGCCCGTCGAGACGCGGACGATCCGGGATTGTGTCGGGCTGCGGGGGCTGTACTCCGCGGATCGTCCTGCCGACTGCAGCCGTATCGAGTCGCGGAGATCCCCCGACGGCAAGACGCTGATCGTCGAGGTGGAGTGCAGGATACCGGCGAGCAGACCTCATGACGCCCGGATCATCGAGGCTCGGGGGCGGGGACCGCTCGACTTCAAGAACCTGGAGACCCGGATCACTTCACGCTCCGAATTCACCGGAGATCTGCGGAAAGCCTTCGTGCGGGACAATGAGACGGTCTATGAAGCGCCGCCGGGAGAGCGGCAGACAACACGCCGCATCACCCGCGCTGCGTGGCAGAGCACCTCCTGCCCAGCGGACCTGCCGCCGGACGATCTTAGCCGATGGATCATGGACCCCGCCGACAAGTCGCCGACCTCCGGCACCAAGACGCTTCAGCCACAGGTCGAGGAAAACGCTGCGACGCTCCCCGAGCGGCCGCAGATGCGCACCGGCCTGTGGGCGACACGGATCACCACCATGGTCGATGGCGGCGCGCCGACGACCGAGACGTTCGAGGAGTGTCTTCGATATCCGAAGAAGGACACCGCCCCCGTTCCGGTCCTGCTGCCCGGTAACCTATGCATGGCCGTCGCGCAGGTGGAGGCGATCCAGTCGTCCGATGGCATCGTGACAACGACTCGCTGCCGACTGCCGTCCTATCGCATCATGGCTTCGGATCTGCAGTTCGAGACGCCGCCACTCGACATCGCATCACGCTCGGAGATCACGGGCGATTTCTCAAAGCGTCTTCAGGTCCGTCATGTCACCGATGTCGTCCATGCATCGAGCCGTCGGGAGAACATCCGGTCGGAGTTGCAGATCACACGGCTGGGCGACTGTCCGGCGAAACCGGAGTGACGCCGTGAAGCGCTGCATCATGCTTGCGGTATGGACCATGTCGATGATCGGCGGTTTGGTCCGTGCGGAACCGGTCAGCATGCGGACCGGCGTCTGGGAGACGACGAGCGAGTCGATGGATATCAAGTTCGAGCCTGCTTCGGGACCTGAGGTCAAACCGCCGCCGCCCGAGCGGTCGCGGATCTGCATCAACGACGGTGCGGCGATGGCGCGAGGTTGGGGTGATGCCAGCATCGCCGGACGATTGCTAGCCGGTTCGTCTATCGTGCATGTGGTGTCCGACGACAAGAACGGCATCGTTTCGCATAATGTGAACATGCAGTCTCTGAGCTTCTCCATGGTCTCCCCCTGGGTACGGTGGCGCGCTCAAGGCGCGTCGATGCTCATCGGTAGTCGTAAGGTCCTGCGAGGCGACTTCCGGCGTCGTCTCGAGCGCGAGATCGATATTTTTTCCTGGTATATCTCGCCTGATGGCACTCGTCGTGGTATCTCGAGCAGATCTACGGGCGTGATGGAGCGCATCGGTCGCTGTCCGTTCGGGATCGCCTCAGCGCCGATCGTTCCGTTGCGGGCGAACGCTAAGCCCGCCCCGGCACCCTGACCCGCACCAACACCGCCGCGCCCACCGCGAGCGCCACCGCCGCCGCGAGGAACGACGCGCCTGGGAACGGCGGGTGGGTCGCGGTCGCCCAGCTGAAGAGATGCGTCATCGTGAACGGGATGACGACGGCGGTGAAGCTCACGATCCCGGCGATCGCGCCCTGCAGTTCGCCTTGGGCGTTGGCGGGCGTCGCACGGGAGAGGATCGCGCGCAATGCGGGCATGGTGAGGCCGATCAGGCAGGCGAGCGGCACGCTCGCGAACAGCATCGTGGGCGTCGTCGCGAACGCATAGCCGACGAATCCGATCGCGCCGCAGGCGAGGCCGAGCAGCGCGGTGCGGTGTTCGCCGATGCGCTTGGTGAAGAGTCCGACCAGCCCGCCTTGCACGATGATGGTGCCGAAACCGAGGACGGCGAGGGACAGACCGATGTCGCGCTCCGTCCATCCGAACTTCGCCATCGTGACCCAGACCCAGGTGGAGGGCAGGGTGTCGTGGCCGATCTGGTACATGAGGAGCACGAACAGGACCCGCATCGCCCCGGGGATGCGGCGCATCGACTGCAGCGCGCCGAGCGCATTGGCGCGGCGCGCCGAGAACTCGCGGCGGTCGGCGGGCGGCAGGGTCTCGCGCATCACGGCGAGCGCGATGAAGAAGTTGACCGCGGTGAATGCGGCGGCGGCGAAGAACGGCACACGCGGCCCGTACTGGCCGAGCAGACCCCCGATCACGGGGCCGATCACGAACCCAAGACCCCATGCGGCACCGTTGAAGCCGAAATACTTGGCGCGCTTCTCGGGCGGGATGATGTCGGCGACCACGGCGTTGGCGGTGGCGAAGGTGGCGCCCGCGATGCCCGCGATGATCCGTCCCACGAAGAGCCACGCCAGCGTCGGTGCGAGGCCGATGAGCACATAGTCGATGGCGAGCGCGGCAAGTGAGGCGAGCAAGATGGGCTTGCGGCCATATCGGTCGCTCAGGTTGCCGAGGATCGGCGAGAAGACGAACTGCATCAGCGCATAGGAGAGCGTGAGCCAGCCGGCGATCGGCGCGGCCTCTGCGATGGACAGTCCTGAGAGCTCCATGATGAGCGTGGGCGCCACCGGGATGATGATGCCGATGCCCATCGAGTCGATGAACAGCGCCATTGCGGCGACCGGCAGCATGCGTCGCCGTGGATCGGGTGCGCCTGGCGCGTGGGTCGCACCGGGCGCAGCGGGGCTCACGCGATCGCAGCCCCGCGTGCAGCGCGATAGCCCATCACGATCTCGAGTGCGCTGCGCGATGCGGGCGGCAGATCGATATCGGTGCTGGCGAGCGGCGTGATGCGCTCACCCCAGCGCACGAGGTGCGCGCAGAAGGTGAGACCGCCGCCGAAGGCGGGCATCAGCAGCTGCGCACCCGGACGCACGCGGCCGTCTTCGAGCGCCTCGCAGAGCGCCACCGGCACGGTCGCCGCCGACATGTTGCCGTAGCGCTGCACGTTCACATACACGCGCTCCATCGGGACACCGGCGCGCTTGGCGACCGATTCGATGATGCGCAGGTTCGCCTGGTGCGGGATCACGAGGTCGATGTCGTCGGGGCTGAGGCCGGCGCGCTTCAAGACATCCTCGCAGGCGCTGCCCATGCCGTGGACGGCCTTCTTGAAGATCTCCTGACCCTCGAACTGCCACTCGGTGGCACCGAGCAGGCGACCCTGATGCGTGTAGGCGCCGCCGATGCCGTGGATGCGGAGGATCTCGCGGGACTCGCCGTAGCAGCCGAGTTTCTCGATCTGCAGACCCTCGTCGCGGTCGGTGGCCTGCAGCACCACGGCGGCAGCCCCATCGCCGAACAGCACGGCGACATTGCGGTCGTTCCAGTCCATGAAGGGTGAGATGAGCTCGCCGCCCGCGACCAGCGCCGTGCGCACCACGCCGCTGCGGATCATCGCGGTCGCCGTGGAGAGCGCATAGAGGAAGCTCGTGCAGGCGGTGTTGAGGTCCATCGCGGCGCAGCCCTCGGCGCCGAGACGCTGCTGCAGGCTGGAGGCCGCGTTCGGGCACTGGTCGTCATAGGTGGTCGAGCCGATGACGATGAGGTCGATGTCGCTGCCCTGCAGGCCGGCGCAGGCGAGGGCGCGGGCGCCGGCGACATGGAAGAGGTCATTGAGCGAGGTATGGGAGATGCGCCGCTCACAGATGCCGGTGCGGGAGGAGATCCACTCGTCGTTGGTCTCGATGAAGGTCGAGATATCGCCGTTCGACAGGATATTGGGCGGAAGGCACTTGCCCCAACCGGTGATGGCCGCATTCGGCATATGGTGTCCCTCGCGCGTGGTCTGGCCCGGCTTTTCGGGCGAACTCCGCAGGATACGCCCCTTGGCGGCCCGCTTCCACGCGTCGTCAGCCGGGTCAGCCGAGAGCGGTGAGCACCTCCAGTGAGACGCGCTCCGATGATTCGAGCGCGCCTTCGAAGCCGCGGCTGCCGAGGGCGGTGTGCTCGCCGCAGAAGAACAGCCGCTGGTGTGGCAGCGCCATCGCGGCGCGCAGCTCGCGTACCTGTCCGGGTTGGAAGATCGCCCAGCTGCCCGCGGCGAACGGGTCGGCGGTCCAGGAGTGCACCGCGCCCACGGTGAGCAGACCCTTGGAGGCGGGCCGCAGCCGTGCGAATTCGTCGAGGATCATGCGCTTGCCTTCCTCGATGCCGAAGCGGTCGATGGAGAGGCCGTTCAGGCCGCGGCACCACGCGGTGAGGCTCGTGACCTCGCTGTCGCTGCGGCCGAAGCGTTGGGCGAGCACCATGCCGAGCGGTCCGTCGGTCCACATCGAGGGCGAGAGGCCGTCCGTCTCCCAGAACGGCTCCTTGGCGAGCAGGTGGAACTGGGTGATGGGGAGGTAGCCGAGAGTCTGGATGGCCTTGTGCTGCAGCCCAGGCGGCAGCGGATCGATCGCGACATCGCGCAGCGTCGAGAACGGCATCGAGCAGACGACCGCCTTGGCGGAGTACCGTGAGCCATCGGCGCAGCGCACGACCGCTCCGGTGGCACCCGCTTCGATCCCTGCGACACGCTTGCCTTGCAGCAGGTCGCCCTTGAGCCGGCGGGCCATGGCGATCGGCAGGTTCTGGTTGCCGCCCTTGCAGGCACCGAGCAGCAGCTCCGTGGTCGCCGCGCTGCGGTTCACGGCCTGCCAGTGGTTGGCGGAAGCCTGCTGCAAGAGCGAGACATCACGCGCGGTGGTGCCGTAGGCGATGTTGGTGTCGTAGCCGAGGCGGATCTGTGCGTCGGTCGCGCCTTGCGCAGAGAGGAAATCATGCACGGAGATGTCATGCTGCGCGTGTGCGGCGTCGTGCCAGTTCGCCAGATCTTTGAAGGGCATGTGCTGCCGGAAGATCGCAGCGGCCCAGCCCCAAGGCGGCAGCTTGCGCGAATCACCTGTGAACGGGTTGCGTGGATGCGCCGCCCAGTCCGCAAGCGGTACATGTTCACCGCCGATGAAAAGTGCCTGGCCGGTGCGGTTCCCGGACGTCCTCGGCGCGAGGTTCACGATCTCGACGCCGTTGCGTTGCGCCGCGGCGAGCGTACGGCCATAGGCGTTCGATAGGGTGTTGCCGCCCGCTTCGGGATGGCCCGGCAGGTCGAACAGGGTGTAGAGGCGACCGCCGATGCGATGACGCCCCTCGAGCACCAATACTTTGAAGCCGTTCTCTTCGAGGGTCAGTGCGGTCTCGAGGCCCGAAAGCCCGGCACCGATGACGATCACATCGGGCTGACCGTTGCCGGCGGCGCGCACGCCAGGCGCCACGCTCGCGAAGGAGGTGGCGGCGGATGAGATCAGGAAATCTCGACGGGAGAGGGTCACAGGCAGCCACCTCGCAGCGGGTCGATGCCTCGCATCATGGCAGAACGCTCATGGCAGAAGGCGGATGAGGGTCGTCGGGAAAACCGTGACATCCGGTGGGAGGTCCGTCAATATCTTGTACATCTTTTAGGTGGACAAAACCTGAACAAAACATGGACAAGCCCGCATCGTATCCCCCCAGTGGGCCGTTCACGACCAAGGCGGTGTCCCAAGCCACAGGGCTGAGTGTCGAGACCTTGCGGGCTTGGGAGCGTCGATACGAGGTCGTACAGCCCTGCCGGGATGCCGGTGGCCGCAGGTCCTACACGGCCGCGGATGTCGGTCGATTGCGCCTGTTGCGTACCGCCACTGAACTCGGTCACACCATCAGCCGCCTGGCCAAGCTCGATGCGGACGCGCTCGCCGAACTGATCGCAGACTCTGGCGGCCAGGCTCAGCCCGGCCCGACCCGCGGCCAGTCCTATGTCGATCGGGCGCTCGACGCCACGGTCCGCTCGGACCTCTACGGCGTCGAGGAAGTGCTGACTTCAGCCGTGGCGCTCTTGCCGCCCAGCGAGGTGGTGCACTCGGTGTTGGTGCCGCTACTCCGTGAGGTCGGTGAGCGTTGGCATCGCGGCGAAGTGTCGATCGCACAGGAGCATAGGGTCACCGACATCGTGCGCCGTCTGATCATCTCCGTGTCGCGGGGATACCTGCGCAACGACCAGGGGCCCTGTCTCGTGCTGGCGACGCTCTCCGGCGAGCGTCATGAGCTCGGTATCCTGATGTGCAGTTGGCTGGCGGCGACGCGCCGGTTCCGGACGCACTATCTCGGCGCTGATTGCCCGGCGGAGGAGCTCGCCCGCTTCGCCCTCGAGGTCGAGGCGCGCGCGGTGTTGGTGTCACTCGTCATGCCCGAGAACGAAGTGCCGGCGCTCGAGCAGCTGGCAACCCTCGCCGATGCGCTGCGGGGTCGGTGCGAGGTATGGGTCGGTGGCTTCGCGGCGCGGATGTTGTTGACCGAGGAAATGCCGCCGGGCTGCGTGATGCTGCCCACGGGCCAGGACTTCGAGCAGCGTCTGGATCTGCTCTCGGCGCAGCATTACTCTTGAGCGGGGACCTCTGGGGCCCGAATGCGCGGGTAGATAAGGCCCACCACCCTGAGGGCTAGCTCTGGCCTCTCGTCTCCGCGACCAAGGCATCGACCACTTGGCGCAACGCCTGCCGCTCAGGCAAGCCTCGAGCTCTGGCGTCGGCATGGATCGCGCGTTGGCGGTCGGCGCTGCTGCCGCAGCGGATGATCGTCCGAGCGTGGTCGATGGCCCATGCGGTGTCGATCTCATCGAGCGCTGATCCGCAGGTCGTGACGAATCGGTCGAGGGTGGACGACAGATCCAGCGGCTCGGCAGCTGGGGGGCTGATGAACCGCGCGCCTACACCGAACCGCTTGGCCTGCCAACGGTCCTCCTCGATGAGCAGACGCTCAATGCCGTCGCTGCACTGCGCCACGCCCGATTGGATCGCGCCGATCTGTTGATGGACGAGGGTCCGGAACAGGTCAGCGATGCAGATGGCGTCGTCCAGGCGCGGACAGGAATCGGCGATGCGCAGTTCCAGCGTCGGATAGCGCGAGGAGGGGCGTATCGCCCACCAGATATGACTCTCGTCAGGGATGGCGCGGGCGGCGATCAGCACGCTGATATAGCGTCGATACTCGTCTTCATCCCGGAACAACCGCGGGATGCCGGTGCGGGGCCATTCGTCGTAGGCGCTCTGTCGATAGCTCATCATCCCGGTGTCGCGCCGGGCCCAGAACGGGGACGAGGCGCTGAGCGCCAGCAGCATCGGCAGCCAGCGCATCACTTGGTTCATGAGCAGGATCCGGTCCACCGTCGGCGGGACCTCGGCATGGACATGTAGGCCGCAGAGCAGGTTGCGCTGCGCGATGATCTGGAAGTCGTCGAAGAGCTGACGGTACCGCAGCGCCCGGCTTCCGAGCTGGCCACGCCATTGCGCGAGCGGATGGGTGCCCGCAGCGACCACTGTTATGCCGTAGCGTTCAGCGATCCGGATGAGTTCGGCGCGGCTCGTCACCAAGTGCCGCCGTGCCTCGTCTCGGGAGGAGACGACCGGTGTCGTCGTCTCTAGCTGGCACTGAAGAAGTTCGCTCGAGAGCCGTTCGCCCAGCGCGCGACGGCAGTCGCCCACGAATGCTGCCGGCGGACGGCGTACGATGTCGCCGGTCCTCAGATCACTGAGGAAGAACTCTTCCTCGATCCCGAACCTGATGGTGGATCGCACATCAAACCCCCACGGTTGAACCGTACGACTACGCCACCTAAACTCCACCGCCCACCTTCGGCCCGAGCGGACGGCATGATTCACCAGTCGGGCGTCAGCTTGCATCCGGGCATCACCGTACGGGCTGGCCCTGGTCTCGTCGTTGCCTATCTGCTGGCGCATGTCGCTCTGGATTCGATGAGTTTCGTGCAGCCGGTGCTGAAGCTCGGCATCACGCCCCTGTCGCCGCAGACGGGGCTCGCGCTGGCCTTCCTCTTGGCGTATCCACGGGGTGTGGGGTGGGTCGTGCTGGCGTTGCTGGTCTCCGAGGTCGTGATCCGCGGTGTGCCGTCGCCAGCGTGGGTGCTGTTGCTGCACGCTCTGGGAGTGGCTGCGGTCTATGCCTCTGCGGCGCACATCATGCAGCGCATCGGTGTCGCGGGTATCGGCGCGACGCTGTCGAGCACGCTACGGTTCATCGTCGTGGCCGCTGTGACGGCCCTGGCTGCGGCGCTGGTCGGCGTCGGCGTGTACACGGCGTTCGGTCCGGTGCCGCAGAGCATGTTCGGTCCAGCCTTGGCGCGATATGCGGTCGGCGACTTCAACGGTATTCTGCTGTTGACCCCGCTGTTGCTGCGGTTGCCTGCCGCGGGCATGCTGGCGAGCGTGATCCGTCAGCAGCCGGTGGCTTTCACGGGTGTGCTGCTCGGAATCGTCGGTGCGCTCACCTTGGTGTTCCTGATCGGCGATCCGCAGGATCTGCGGTTCTTCTATCTGTTATTCATCCCGGCGATCGCCGCCGCGCTCACCTGGGGTGTGCCGGGATTCTTGCTGGCCGCCGTCGCGCTGCAGGCCGGTCTCATCCTCGGTGTGCAGCGCCTGCCCGAGGTCGCGCCGTTGCTGGACCTGCAGCTACTGATGTCCATCCTGTTGGCGACAGGCCTCGCGCTCGGCGCCGTGATCACGGAGCGCCATGACTCCGCCCGTTCCGCGCTGCAACGCGAGATAGAATTGCGGAGCCGTGAGACGAGTCTCGCCCGCGCCTCGCGGGTGGCGTTGACCGGCGAACTCGCGTCGACGCTCGCCCACGAACTCAATCAACCGCTCACCGCCTTGGTCGGCTACCTACGGGCCGGCGAGATCATGGTCGGCGAGCGTCATGGGGGGGACCCGCGGCTCGCACCTACGCTGCGTAAGGCCGCCAACGAAGCCTTGCGGGCCTCGGATACCTTGCGCCGACTGCGGAACTTCTATGCGGGCCGCGATCCGCAACTGGAACCGCTGCTGATGCAGCCGCTTTTGGCGCAGATCATCGACACCCTGCGCCATTCCGATCGTGTCATCAGCGCAGAGATCAGGGTGACTCCGATAGACAGCGGCATGACGGTGTATGCCGACCGCGTGTTCGTCGGCGTGATCCTCGCCAACCTCCTCACCAACGCGCTCGATGCCACCGACGGCAGACCGACGCGGTCGGTCGAGATCGACGCGACGGTATCTGGAGGTCTGGTGCGTATCGTGGTGGACGACGATGGCGGTGGCATCCCCTCGCCGGTGCACGACGAACTCTTCAAGGCGTTTGTCACTTCGAAGCCTGACGGTATGGGCGTCGGCCTCGCGGTCAGTCGATCACTGGCCGAGGCCTGCGGCGGCAGCCTGACGCTCGGCGTTTCGAGTCTCGGCGGCGCCTGCTTCGTACTGTCTTTGCCGACCGCAGCACTCACCGGAGACCGCATATGACCCTGTCAGTCACCGAACCGATCCACAAGGTATGGTTGGTGGACGACGATGCTGCGGTGCGCGATGCGCTACGATTGTTGCTCGAACTTCGCGGCCTTGTCGTCGAGAGCTTCGACTCGGCAGAGGCGGCCTTGAGTGCGATCGGTGTCGACAGCCGCGGCTGCGTACTCACTGATCTGCGCATGCCGCAGATGACGGGTCTGGAACTGATGTTCGAGCTGCGCAAGCGATCGATCGCCCTGCCGGTCGTCGTCCTCACCGCGCACGGCGATGTTTCGACGACGCGCGCTGCACTGCGCGGCGGAGCCGTCGACTTCCTCGAGAAACCCGTCGACGAAGATATCCTCGCGGATGTGCTGTCGTACGCCATCTCCGAGGACGCCCGTGTCTACCAGCGCCGATTGGAGACCGACGCCCGGTGGGCGAGGATCGGCGCTCTGACGCCGCGCGAGCGACAGGTGTTGACGCTGCTCGGTCGCGGCAAGCAGAACCGGGAGATCGCCGTGGAGCTTTCCATCAGCCCACGGACCGTTGAGGTCTATAAGGCCCGCATGATGGAGAAACTCGGCTGCGACACCTTGGCCGATGTCGTCCGCATGAGCCTGACCCTCGAGTCGGCGTGACGGACGGGGCGGCTCCGATCTCCACACGGAACTTCACATTTCTTTCGCGAGTGCGGGGCGGGTCATGTGCTGTATCGGTCGTGGAGCCTCCGATACACTCGCAGCTGAAGTCCTGACAACGAGGTCTGCGGTGCCATCTTCGAGGGTAAGACCGGTCCTGTCGGCGTTGATGCTCGGCTTCCTCGCCGCCTGTGGCGGTGGTGGCGGTGGCGGCTCGTCGACACCGCCCCAAGCCGTGGTGCCACCGCCTGCGCCCCTCGGCAAAGTCGAGGCCTTCCGTTTCCTCAACCAGACCACCTTCGGCGCGACCGACGCCGAGGCGTCCCGGTTGATCGGTTTGGGTGATGTGACCAACGCCTATTCGCGGTGGATCGACGCCGAGATCGCCAAGCCGACACAATTGCTGCTGCCCGCCGTCGTCGCCGCCTACCCGACTCCGGTACCGACCGGGTTCAATCCGGCGACCCTCAATACCTTCCGGCAAGAGCAGTGGTTCACCAATGCCTTGCGCGGCGAGGACCAATTGCGGCAACGCGTGGCTTTCGCGCTCTCGCAGATCATGGTGGTCTCGCAGGTGGGTGCGCTCAATAATCTGCCCTTCGCCACCGCTGATTTCCACGACATGTTGGCGCGCAACGCCTTCGGCAACTTCCGCACGCTGCTCGAGGACGTCACGCTGCACCCGGCGATGGGCATCTACCTCTCGATGCTCGGCAACCGTCGCGCCGCCGCCAACACCAACCTGCGTCCCGATGAGAACTATGCCCGCGAATTGGCGCAGTTGTTCAGCGTCGGCCTCGTGCAACTGAACCTCGATGGCAGTGTACAAAACGACGCCACCGGTCAGCCGATCCCGACCTTTGGTCAAGTGGAGACCGAGGGGTTCGCGCGGGTGTTCACCGGCTGGAACTGGGCCTGCCCGAGCACACTCCCGACCTGCACCTTCAACAATACGCGGGTCGAGCGCGCCTATTCGGCGAACTTCAACCAGGTCAAACCGATGCAGCTCTACGCCGAGCAGCACGAAACCGGCACCAAACAACTCCTCAACTACAACGGTGTTGCGCTGCCGAACGGCCTGCTGCCTGCGAACCAGACTGGCGCCAAAGACCTCGCGGACGCGCTCGACAACATCTTCAACCACCCGAACGTCGGTCCGTTCATCTCCAAGCAGTTGATCCAGAAATTGGTGACGAGCAATCCCTCGCGGGCCTATGTGCAGCGTGTGGCCGAGCGTTTCAACAACGACGGCAGCGGTCGCCGCGGCAACCTCGAAGCGGTGGTCCGTGCGATCCTGCTCGATGCCGAGGCGCGTAATCCCCCTGCGGGCGCGGTCGCGGGCAAGCTGAAGGAGCCGTTGCTGCGATTGACGCAGTTCTGGCGTGCCTTTGCGGTCACCTCGACGAGCGGCAAACTCGGCGTCGGCCGCAACTTCACGGGTCGTACGCCCACGGCGCAGTTCGGCCAGGGGCAGGGGTTGTCGCCCTCCGTGTTCAATTTCTTCAGTCCGTTCTACGCGCCGCCCGGCGAGATCTCCGACGGTGGCTATGTCTCCCCCGAGATGCAGCTCGGCACCGAGATCCTCGCGGCCTCCACCACCAATTATTTCTACACCCAAGCTTTCGCGCGTACGCAGGCTCAGGCCGCGACCCTCAACGCCGACGACATGTACATCAACACCACGGGCGAACTCGCACTGGCGGCGGACTCCGAGGCGCTCGTCAACCGCGTCGCCGACAAGCTGCTCGGTGGTGCGGGGCAGATGTCGGCCGCCCTGAAAGCGGAGACCAAGGCCCAGATCGAGCGGACGACCGTGCCGACCACCAACCCGGCCAATGCGCTCGCCACGCGGACCGCCGATGCGATCTACTTCGTCGTGACCTCGCCCGAATACGCCCTGCAGAGATGAACGCATGAACCACCAACGCCGCAAGTTCCTTCGGGCCGCTGCCGCGGGTGGCACGTTGTACGCGTTCGGTCGGACGCCGGACACCGTGTGGGCGCAGGCGGCGGGCACCGGTGGCTTCAGCGACTACAAGGCGTTGGTGTGCCTTTTCATGTTCGGCGGCAACGATTCCTGGAACATGGTGGTGCCCAACAGCACCGCCGAGTACAACGCCTATGCCCGCTCGCGCGGCGGCGGTACGGCATCGAGCCTCGCGATCGATCGTGCGGCGCTGCTGCCGATCACCCGCGTGGGACAAGTCGCCGGAGATCCGAGCTTCGGCTTCCATCCGAGCATGACCGGCGTGCGTGACCTCTTCGCTGCCGGTCGGCTCGCCGTGCTGCCGAACATCGGTCCGTTGCTGCGGCCCACCACCAAGGCGCAGTACCAGAGCGCTGCGACCAGCGGGCATACGCTGCCACCACAACTGTTCTCGCACAACGACCAGCAAGACCAGTGGCACAGCCTGCGGGGTCGCGCCGTCATGCGCTCCGGCTGGGCGGGCCGCGTGGCTGATGTGCTCGCCGCGCGCACCGCCGATCAACAGCTCGCCCTCAATGTCTCCTTGGCGGGCCAGACCTTCTTCCAGGCGGGCGAGGTCGCGCGTCCGTACGTCTCGGGTGCCACCGGCGCAGCCACCTTCACCGGCCTCGGCACCACCGGGGTGGCGGGCGGCCGTCGGAGTTCGTTCGAAGCTTTGCTGGCGGCGAGCAGTGGCGCCTCCACCAATACGATGTACGAGCGCAGCTTCGCCACCGTGCAGCGGCGCGCTCTGCAGTACGCCGACCGCGTCAACGCCGCGATCGCTGCGGGCCCGAACTTCGCAGCACTGCCGAACACGGGTGTCACGCTCACGCCGTTGCAGACCCAGCTGCGTACCGTCGCCAAGATGATCGCCTCGCGGTCGCAGCTGTCGATGTCGCGGCAGATCTTCTTCGTGTCGGTGGGCGGCTTCGACCAGCACGACACGCTGCTCGACGACCAGCCGGGCTTGCTGTCCAATGTCAGCAACTCGATCAAGATGTTCCACGACGCGGTGGCTGAGATCGGCCTGCAGGACAGCGTCACGCTGTTCACGCATTCGGACTTCGGCCGGACGCTCACCTCGAACGGCGACGGGTCTGATCATGCTTGGGGCGGCGTACAACTGGTCGCAGGTGGCGCCGTGCGCGGGGGTCGTTTCTATGGCGACTATCCGTTGCTCGAGATCGGCAGCACCCTCGAGATCGGTGGTGGGCGCATCATCCCGACGGTCTCCGCCGATCAGTACGCGGCGACGCTTGCCAGCTGGTTCGGGGTGACCGATACGGACCTCGTCAAGGTGGCGCCCAGCATCAACAATTTCGCGACGCGCAACCTCGGGTTCCTGACCTGACAGCCGACCTCAGGGTCGCAGCGTCGCCGGGGTCATCGGCGCTCCGACGGTCGCGTCCGGTTGCCGTCCCCGCGCCACGAACTTCGCCACCCCGTCGCCGCCGGGCCACGGCGAGCGCTCGGCGCGCACGGTCTTGCTGCCGCTCACGATGCCGCAGCGGCAGGTGAGGCAGGATCGGTGATGAGCTGTGCACCGAACGCGCGGGACCACGCTGGCGGCGGGGACGCGCTGGGCAGTGCATCGAGCAGGATATCGCCCGGCTGCACGGGCGTGGTGGCGCGATACTCAGGCGTCGCAAAGGCTTGGCAGAGCGGTTTGAGGTGCGCCTCGCCTGCCCAGCCCCAAGCGGCGACGCCCGTCCACGCAAGCCCTGGTACGGCCAGGGCGGCGAGCGCGACCCAGATCCATCGGCGCGTGCGCCCCTCACCGTCGAGCCCGGCGCCATCTGCGAGCAGCAGCACACCCAGCGAGATGGGTACCGCTGCCACGATCAGCACGATCAGCCCGAGGACGAGATCGCTCACACGATCGTGGCTCGGTCAGAGGATGAAGCGGCTGACATCCTCGTCCTGCGCGAGCGCACCCAAGCTCTCCTCCACACGTTTTGCGTCGATCACCACGGTGCTGCCACGCTGCTCGACAGCATCGTAGGAGAGCTCCTCGAGCAGGCGCTCCATGACGGTGTGCAGGCGCCGCGCGCCGATGTTCTCGGTGTTCGAGTTGACCTGTGCGGCGATCTCGGCGATGCGGCGGATGCCCTCGGTGGTGAACTCGATGCCGACGCCTTCGGTGGCGAGCAGTGCGGTGTACTGCCGCGTGAGCGAGGCATCGGGTTCGGTGAGGATGCGCACGAAATCCTCGACCAGCAAGGAATCGAGCTCGACGCGGATCGGGAACCGGCCCTGCAACTCGGGGATGAGGTCCGAGGGCTTGGCGAGGTGGAAGGCGCCCGAGGCGATGAAGAGGACATGGTCGGTCTTGAGCGCACCGTACTTGGTGTTGACGGTACAGCCTTCGACCAGCGGCAGCAGGTCGCGCTGTACGCCCTCGCGCGAGACATCGGCGCCATAGGATTCCTGCCGTCGGCAGACTTTGTCGATCTCGTCGATGAACACGATGCCGTTCTGTTCGGCGTTGTGCACCGCCGCCGCGCGCAGTTCCTCTTCGTTGACGAGTTTGGCGGACTCCTCTTCGAGCAGGATCCTGCGCGCCTCGCGCACCTTGAGTTTGCGCGGTTTGCTGCGTCCTGCGCCGAGGTCCTTGAACATCGAGCGCAGCTGCTGCTGCATCTCTTCCATGCCGGGCGGCACCATGATGTCGACACCCGGCATCGTACCCTGCAGCTCGAGTTCGATCTCGCGGTCGTCGAGCGCGCCTTCACGCAGCATCTTGCGGAACTTCTGGCGGGTATCGGCATCGCGCGGTGCCGCGGGTTCGTCGGTCGAGAAGCCCATCATCCGCGGCTTCGGCAAGAGCGCATCGAGCAGGCGCTCTTCGGCGGCATCAGCCGCCCGATCCTGCACGCCGGCGAGCTGTTCCTCGCGGAGCAGCTTCATCGAGGCCTCGACGAGGTCTTTGACGATGGAATCGACATCGCGGCCGACATAACCGACCTCGGTGAACTTGGTCGCCTCGACCTTCACGAAGGGCGCGCGTGCGAGTCGCGCCAGGCGGCGGGCGATCTCGGTCTTGCCGACGCCGGTGGGACCGATCATCAGGATGTTCTTGGGCGTGATCTCGGCGCGCAACGGCTCCCCGACCTGCATGCGACGCCAGCGGTTGCGCAGTGCGATGGCGACGGCGCGCTTGGCGGCCTGCTGGCCGATGATGTGTTTGTCGAGCTCGGCGACGATCTCGCGCGGCGTCAGGGGGTCGCTCATGCGTGCAGCTCCTCGATGACGAGATTGCGGTTGGTGTAGATGCAGATGTCGGCGGCGATGCCGAGCGAGCGCTCGACGATATCGCGCGCGCCGAGTCCGGTGTTCTCCATCAAGGCGCGGGCAGCGGCCTGCGCGAACGGCCCGCCCGAGCCGATCGCGACGAGGTCGTGCTCGGGTTCGATCACATCGCCGTTGCCCGAGATCACGAACAATTTTTGAGGGTCACCGACGAGCAGCAAGGCCTCGAGGCGTCGTAGGTAGCGATCGCTACGCCAATCTTTGGCAAGTTCGATGGCGGCTCGGGTGAGGTTGCCGAACTTGTCGAGCTTGCCCTCGAAGCGCTCGAAGAGCGTGAAGGCGTCGGCGGTGCCGCCTGCGAAACCGCCGAGCACCGTCCCTTGGCCGAGCATGCGGACCTTGCGCGCGTTCGCCTTCATCACGGTGGTGCCGAGGGTCACTTGGCCGTCGCCGCCGATGGCGACGATGCCATTGCGGCGGACGCCCACGATCGTGGTGCCGTGGGGATTGAAGCTGTCGGTCATGGTTCCGTCCTTGAGGCTGTCGCCGTCAGGTCATTTGCGGCGGGCGCGAGGGTGTGTCTGATCGTAGATGCGGGCGAGATGCTGGAAATCAAGGTGAGTGTAGACCTGGGTGGTGGCGATGTCGGCATGGCCCAGAAGTTCCTGCACGCCTCGCAGATCCTGGCTCGACTCGAGCAGATGGGAGGCGAAAGAATGCCGGAAGAGGTGCGGGTGCAGGTGCATCGGCAGCCCTTGCCGCCGCGCCCAGTACGCGACCCTGGCCTGGACCGCTCGTGGGCCGATGCGCCGTCCGCTGCGACCGGTGAACACGGCGGGGTCACCCTCTTTGGCGAGGTCCGCCCGGGTACGCAACCACGCTTCAAGCGCTGTCACGGCCTTGCGGCCGACCGGCACGATACGCACCTTCCGGCCCTTACCGGTGACCCGTACGGTGCGGTCAGGCAGGTCGAGGTCGGGCAGATCGAGACCCACGAGTTCAGCCAATCGTAGACCCGACGAGTAGAGGAGCTCCATCAGCGCGAGATCGCGCTGCTCGAGCGGCGCCTTGGGCTGGAAGTCGAGCAGGCGGGCGATCTGGTCGGCATCGACGGTGACGGGCAGTCGCCGGCGGGTCTTGGGCGCCCGCACATCCACCGCCGGATTGCCGCTGATGATTTTCTCGCGCTGCAGCCAGCGCAGGAAGCTGCGCACCGCGGAGAGCCGGCGCTGCACGCTGCGCGGCGCGAGGCCGCCGGCATGCGAGCGTGCGGCGAACATCCGGATATGCTGGGTGTCGAGGGTGCGCCAGTCCGCGATCCCTTGGCGGTCGCACCATCCGGCGAGCGCCTGCAGTTCGCGCAGATAGTTGGAGCGGGTGTGCGGCGACAGGCGGCGCTCGGCACCGAGGTGCACGCCGTAGCGCGTGACCCAGTCCTGCGCCTCGGGGGTCATGTCGGTGCGGCAGGCGCCACCGTCGCCGCTGCGAGTGCGGTGGAGAGGAGTTGAGCGATGCGGGTGAGGAAGTCGGTGGCCATGCCCGGATGGAAATGTACGGTGTCGGCGCTGCCGAGCACCAGCAGCCCCTGCGCGGCGCCGGCGCCGAGCGGCACGAGCGCCATCGACCCGACGCCCTCGGCCACCGCGCCGAGCAGGGCGTGGCGATCGTCCTCGCGCAGTCGGCCACAGTGTGGCGAGCCCGATGCAAGCAAGGTGCTGCGCAAGCTCTTCGGCACCGCCGCCGGAGCCAATAGCCGCGCCGGTGACACGCCGAAGTCCTCGCGCATCGCGGCTTCGACCAGCGGTGCGAGCTGCTCGAGAGCCGTCGGGGCGCCAGCCGGTGCTGCGATCTTTGCTGCGATCAACCGCAGTGCCAGCCGGTGCATATGCCCGACCAGCGCTTCGTTGTCGCGCGCGTTGCGGATGAGCGTCGCCAGCCGCTGACGCGTCTCGGCTTGATTGGCGCGCAACACCTTCACCTGCCGTTCGACCAACGACACGGTCTGGCCGTCGGTGCGATGCGGGACATGCAGCGCCTCGAGCAGTTCGGGGTGATCGACGAAGAAGTCGGGCTGTTTCTCCAGGAATCGGCAGACATCTTGGGCGGTGATCATCAGCATCAGTCTCCAAAGAGATCAGAGGGTTCGATCTCGCCGCGGAACGCGACGGTGGCGGGGCCGGTCATCCAGAGCGGTGCGTCGCCGCCCGGCCAGCGCAGCGTGAGTGCGCCGCCGCGCAGATGGAGCGTCACAGTCTCATCGAAGAGGCCGGCTCGACGGCCGACGGCCATCGCTGCGCAGGCGCCTGTGCCGCAGGCGAGCGTTTCGCCCGCGCCGCGCTCGTGGACCCGCAGCCGTCCGGCGTCGCGGCCCATGACTTCGAGGAAGCCGACATTGGTGCGTTGCGGGAACATCGGGTGGCATTCCAGCGCGGGACCGAGCGTGGCGACCGGCGCTGCGTCGATCGATGGCACACGCAGCACGATGTGTGGGTTGCCCATCGATACCTGTGTGAAGCGGATCGTCTCACCCTCGAGGTCGAGGCTGTGCTCGGCGGGGTCGGTGAACCGTGGTACGCCCATGTCGATGGAGACGACCCCCGGTGCGTCGAAGCGCGCTGCGATGACGCCGCCAGCGCTTTCGAGGCGTAGCGGTCGAGCGGCCTCGTCCGTGCGACCGGCGAGACGCAGCCATTCGGCGACGCAGCGTGCGCCGTTGCCGCATTGCTCGACCTCGCCGCCATCCGCGTTGAAGATGCGCCAGTAGGCGTCCGTGCCGTCGCGGCGCGGGGGGAGGATGACGAGCGCCTGATCGAAGCCGATCCCCGTATGGCGATCGGCGAGCCGGCGCCATGCAGCCGCGGAGGGCAACGCGGCGTCGGTGGCCGCCTCGACCACGACGAAGTCGTTGCCGAGGCCGTGCATCTTGGTGAAGGCGCGGATCATCAGCCGCCGAGTGCGGCGCGGTCGCGGTAGACGCAGCGGTCCATCACGGTGAAGAGGCCGGCGGGTTGCTGATCGGCGCCGCTTCGAAGAGTTCCTGCTTCAGGCGGTAGATCGCGGAGATGTCCTCGTCGCCATGACCGCGACGGATGAGTTCTTCGTATTCGCGCAGCACATCTTCCACGACAGGCAAAGAAACGCCGCAGGCCGCCGCCATATCGCGGCAGATACGCAGATCTTTGGCGTGCAGTGCGATGCGGAATCCTGCGGGGAAGGAACCGCGGACCATGTTGGGCGCGCGGTTCACGAAGTACCAGGACGAGCCTGCGCCCTTGCCCAAAGTGTCGACGACCTGATCGAGCGGCAGGCGCTGCGCGCGCGCGAAGGCCATGGCCTCGGCGACGGCGCGGATGATCCCCGCGCACATGATCTGGTTGGTGGCCTTGGTGGCTTGGCCGGCGCCGATCGGACCGAACAGACTCAGGGTCTTGCCCATCGCCGCGAGTACGGGTCGGGCGCGCGCGAAATCCGCGTCTGCGCCGCCACACATGATCGCGAGAGTGCCTTGGCGGGCGCCCTCGGTGCCGCCGCTCACCGGGCAGTCGAGGAAGGCACCGCCATGCGCGGCGACGATCGCGCCGGCAGCTTCCGCGGTGGCCGCTGAGACGGTCGAGCAGTCGATGATGAGGCTGCCCGGCTTGAGCCCAGGGGCGAGCGCCCGGACGACCTCGAGGACATCGGTGTCGGCGGATACGCAGAGGACGAGCACCTCGCAGGCGGCGGCGAGGTCCGCGGGGGTTGCGGCGTGGGTGCAGCCGAGTTCCGCGGCGAGGTCTGAAGCGCGCGCGGCGCTGCGGTTCCAGACGCCCTGCAGCATCCCCGCCTTGTGCAGGTTGCGCGCCATGGGGGCTCCCATGGCGCCGAGACCCAGAAAGCCCGTACGCATCCGTGCATCTTAACAGGCGACCCCGCCCGGAAAGAAAAAGGGCGGCGACCTTGCGATCGCCGCCCGAGGGGGGTTGATGTCAGGGGCTTAGATCAGACACCAAAGGAACTCTGTGAAGCGCGCTCAGCTCGTGTAGGCGCGCTCGTTGTGCTCGGTGGTATCGAGACCCTCGCGCTCGGATTCCTCCGGTACGCGCAGGCCGACCACCAGATCGGCGATCTTGAAGGCGATGAATGCCGCGACCGCGGACCAGACGATCGTCAACACGACGCTGCCGGCTTGAATCAGCACCTGGCCGCCGACCGTAGCGTCGACACCGCCCGGTCCGCCCATCGACGCCGGGTAGAACACGCCGGTCAGCAGCGCGCCGACGATACCGCCGACGCCGTGGATACCGAATACGTCGAGCGAGTCGTCCGCCTTGAGCAGGCGTTTCAGGCCAGTGACGCCCCACAGGCACACGACGCCGGCGACGAGACCGATGATGAGCGCGCCCATCGGGCCGACGTTACCCGCGGCCGGTGTGATGGCGACGAGGCCCGCGATCGCGCCCGACGCCGCGCCCAGCATCGAGGCATGCTTCTTCAGGATCCACTCGGCGGCGGACCAGGCGACCACGGCGCCGGCCGTGGCCAGCAACGTGTTTAAGAAGGCCAATACCGCAGAGTCGTTGGCCTCGAGCGCGGAACCGGCGTTGAAGCCGAACCAGCCCACCCACAGCAGCGAGGCGCCGACCATGGTGAGCACGAGGTTGTGGGGCGGCATCGGCTCGCGGCCGAGTCCGACGCGCTTACCGACCATGTAGGCGCCGACCAGACCGGCGACGCCCGCGTTGATGTGCACCACTGTGCCGCCGGCGAAATCGAGAGCGCCTTCCTCCAGCAGCAGACCGCCCGGCCCCCAGACCATGTGAGCGATCGGGATGTAGCAGATGGTGAACCAGATCACCATGAAGATCAGCACCGCCGAGAAGCGCATGCGCTCGGCAAAGGCGCCTATGATCAGGCAGCAGGTGATGCCGGCGAAGGTGGCTTGGAACGCCACGAAGAGCAGCTCCGTGAGCACCACGCCATCGGTGAAGGTCGCTGCGGTCGCAAACGAACCTGTGGCGGGGTCGAAGGTGCCGCTCAGGAACAGTCGGTCGAGGCCGCCGATGAACGCGTTGCCCTCGGTGAGCGCAAGCGAGTAACCGTAGATGCACCACAGCACGACGATGAGCGAGAAGCCGACCATCACCTGCATCAGCACCGAGAGGATATTTTTGGCGCGTACCAGACCGCCGTAGAAGAGCGCGAGTCCGGGCACCGTCATCAGCACCACGAGCAGTGTGGACACGAGCATCCAAGCCGTATCGCCCTTGTCGGGTACCGGCGCATCCTGTGCCAGTGCGAGGCCGGGCGCGAGCGCGGCCGACAATGCGGCGACGCCGAGCATGGCGGCCGTCCATCTGCGGGTGAGTGAAGTCATGGTGGTCATCGTGGTTTCTCCCGGTGTCTGCAGTGTCATGTCGCCGCCGCACCGGTCTCACCGGTGCGGATTCGGATCGCCTGTCCGACGCCGGCGACGAAGATCCTTCCGTCGCCGACCTTCCCTGTGCGCGTCACGTTCGCGATCGCCTCGACCAGCGGTTCGACGAGGCCATCGTCCACCGCGATCTGTACCTGTATGCGGGGCGTGAAGTCGACGCGGTACTGCGCGTCGCGATACACCTCGAGGTGACCGTGTTGCCGGCCGTAGCCCTGCACCTCGGTGACCGTCATCCCCTGCACGCCGATCCGCGCCACAGCCTGCTCGAGGTCGCCGAGCTTGTGGGGTCGGATGATCGCGGTGATCATCTTCATCGCCATCCCCGCCCCTGTGGCGGGGCTGTGAATCTTGACGATCGCGGCACAAATGTCGCTCTCGTTCCTTGTCGTAAGCGCGCTATCCTTCGTGTGTCGTCTGGGCAGGTGGGGGTTGCAGAAACCGTGCCATCGCCCGGATGCGGCAAAACAGGGTTTTCCGAGCCCTGTCGATGTCGCAGGCGGGGGTGCCTGCACCGTTTTGGCCCCCCTGCCGCGGCGGCTTGCGTCATTCCGGGGCATCCTCGGGCGGACGCTGCCCGAGACCATCGACCACCACATCCATCGAGGATCACGCCATGGACTTCCGCATCGACGATCTCGCGCGCCGACTCCTTGAGAGCGTGCCCCCTGCCGTCCGCGGCATGCAGCAAGACCTCGAGTCCAACTTCCGTGCGGTGCTGCGCGCCAACCTCACGCGGCTTGATCTGGTCGCGCGCGACGAGTTCACTGCGCAGTCGCGTGTGCTCGAACGCACGCGCACGCGCCTCGAAGCGCTGGAGCGTCGGATCGCCGAACTCGAGTCGCGTCTCCCGCCCGGTCCCGCGGGCTGAGATCGCGGCAGTGGCGCTCGCCCGCGTCGCTTGTCGTGCGCAGGTCGGGCTGACTGCACCGCCGGTCGAGGTCGAGGCGCACCTCGGTGCCGGTCTGCCCTGCTTCACGCTGGTCGGGCTCGCCGGCACCGAAGTGAAGGAGAGCAAAGAAAGGGTGCGTGCGGCGCTCGTCAACTCGGGCTTCGAGTTCCCCGCCGGACGCATCACCGTCAACCTCGCTCCCGCCGATCTGCCGAAGGACGGCGGTCGCTTCGATCTCGCCGTCGCTGTGGCGATACTGCTCGCCTCGGGGCAACTGCGACCGCGAGGAGACCTCACCGATCACGAATTCCTCGGCGAACTGGGGCTCGACGGCGAGATACGCGTGGTGCGCGGTGCGTTGCCTGCGGCCGCCGCAGCCGCCGAGGCCGGGCGGTCGCTCGTGTTGCCGAAGGGCAATGCCGCGGATCTGCGTTGGCTGCCGGGCGCGCGGGCGGTCACCGCGCCGAGCTTGCTGGCGCTCTGCGCGATCCTCGAGGGCCGCTCCGCCGGGCAGGAACCGAGGTGTGTCGAAGCGGTGGACGACGACCTGCCCCCCACGCTGAGTCTCGCCGATGTCTGCGGCCAAGCACTCGGTAAACGCGCCTTGGAAGCGGCGGCTGCCGGCGGCCACAGCCTGTTGTTCGTCGGGCCGCCGGGCTGCGGCAAAAGCATGCTGGCACAACGGTTGCCCGCACTGCTGCCGCCGCTCGAGCCGCGCGAGGCGCTCGAAGTCGCCCTCATCGCCTCGATCGCCGGGGCGTCGTCCGACACACGCCGTCGGCTCACGGCCGAGCGCTTGCCGCGACCGTTCCGCGCACCGCACCACACGGCCTCGGCGAGCGCGATCATCGGTGGCGGGCGCGACGCCCGCCCCGGAGAGATCACCCTCGCGCATCGCGGCGTGCTGTTCCTCGACGAGTTACCGGAGTTCGATCGACGCGTGCTCGAGGCGCTGCGCGAGCCGCTCGAGTCCGGGCAGGTAGTGGTGTCGCGGATCGGCCAACAAGCCGAGTATCCGGCGGCCTTCCAGCTGATCGCGGCGATGAACCCGTGTCCCTGCGGGTACGCGGCGAACAACGCAGGTGGGCGCGGCGGCGCACCGGCTTGCGGCTGCTCGCCCGCACAGTTGGAGCGTTACCGCGCGCGGATCTCGGGGCCCTTGCTCGACCGTCTCGACCTGCGGGTGATGCTCGGTGCGGTGGGCGAGGCGGAGCTCGCCCAGCATCGTGCCCGGGCACCCTGCGATGACGCGCCGCTGCGCGCACGCATCGCCGCTGCCCGCGAGCGGCAGTGGCGGCGGCAAGGCTGCCTCAACGCCGCGTTGCCTGCGGCACGACTCGAGGAGCGGCTCGGGATCTCTGCGGGTGCCGGGCGGCTGCTCGCAAGCGGCCGCGGACCGCTCGCGATCAGCCTGCGATCACGCCATCGGTGTTTGCGGGTGGCGCGATCGCTGGCTGATCTGGCCGGGGCGACCTCGATCGAGGAGGTGCATCTGGCCGAAGCGCTCGCTCTGCGGCGGGCGCTCGGTGCCGAGCAGGGGTGATACGGGTCGGGCTTACTGCGCCTTGGCGATCATGTGGTCGACGGCGGCCTGCACGAGCTCGTCCGTGAGGTCCACACGGCCACCCTTCGGCGGCATGTAGCCGCCCTTGCCTTGGTAGCCTTCGATGGCGTGCTTGTAGAGCGTGGTGGTGCCCTGCGCGATGCGCGGTGCCCAGGCGGCCTTGTCGTCGGAGCGGGGCGCGCCGGCGATGCCGTTGAGATGGCAGGCGCCACAGACGGTCTCATAGACCGCGGGACCATCGTCTGGCAGCGCGACAGCGACCAACGGGCCGACGCCGGCCGCGGGCGCGATGGCGAGGGCGGAGTTGTCCTGCCCGACCACGGCCACCGCGGCCTCACCGACACGACCCTCGACGGCGGCCACATATTTCGGATCGGAGAGCAGGTGCGCCTTCTGGGTGTTGTCACCCACCGAACGCGCCATCGCGAACAGCACCACCGTGATCACGATGAGGATGCCCAGCACGAGGCTGAAGATGTTGAAGAACTTGGAGTCCTGCTTGCTCACGATGGTGCCTGTGGTACGCGGTTGATAGGACGGATTATAGCCGCCCCAGCCTTATTTCTGTAGTTTCGCCAGTTCCGCGAGCACCATCTTCGAGTGACCTTCGGCGTTGACGTTCTCGTAGCGGCGCGCGATGCGGCCTTGCGGGTCGATGATGAAAGTATCGCGGCGGGAGATGTTGTAGAGCTTGAATTGCGGGTAGCTGGTCAGCGCGCCGTAGGCCTTGGTGGTGGCGGCGGTGCTGTCTGACAGCACGGGGAAGGGCAGGTTGTTCTCCTCGGCGAACCCCTTCTTCGAGTCCACGGCATCGACGCTGACCCCGAGCACCGCAGCGTTGGCGCGGCGGAACGCGAAGATGTCGTCGCGGATCTCGCAGGCCTGCGTGGTGCAGCCCGGCGTGCCGTCCTTCGGATAGAAATAGAGCACCACCCACTTGCCGCGGTAATCCGCGAGCGAGCGCCATTCGCCGGTCTGATCTTGTAGGCGGAACGCCGGGGCGGCTTGGCCGGCCTCAGGCGCCGCAGAAGCAGCAGAAGCGGCAGAAGCGGCAGGAGCCGCCATCGTCGCGGGGCTTACGAGCGCGAGGAGCGCCACGGCGGCTGATGCGAACAAGCCGGAGGCGGTGACGGTCCAGGCAGAAACGGTCTTGGTGAGGCGATCCATGGCAGTACGACCTTTTGCGGGGGCAGGGGAGGGGTGGGATGATGGGGCAACGGATGACAGCTTGGCAATCGTGGGGAACGGAACTCCAGCGTGCCTGGTCTGATGATCCCTGACTTGGCCCCCGACCCCACGGATCTACCGGATGGACACCCTGACCCCCTCGCCCCGCCGCCGACAGCCCGCTGTGACGGTCGCCGTAACGGTCACTGTGACGATGATCCTCGGTGCTGCCGCCTGGGTCGGCGCTGCGGTCCCGGCGTCGTCGGCGTATACGACCCTGCGCTATGGCGACCATGCCCGACAGGTGGTGACCGTCTATCCCGCTACCGCCCCGCGGCCGCCGCTGGCGGTCTATATCCACGGCGGTGCATGGCGCATGGGCAGTCCGGAGCGGGTCCGCGCCAAGCCGCAGTGGTTCGGCGAGGCGGGCTGGGCGTTCGCGTCGGTCGGCTACCGGGTGTTACCGGATGCGCAGGTGGAGCAGCAGGCGCAGGACGTCGCGGCCGGCCTGCGCGCGCTGCGCGCGGATGCCGCGCGCCTCGGCTTCGACCCGGACCGCATCCTGATCATGGGGCACAGCGCCGGCGCGCACCTCGCGGCCTTGGTCGCGACCGACGGGCGTTATCTCGGCGCGGACCGCGCCGCCGTGCGTGGCGTGATCCTGCTCGACGGTGCCGGCTACGATGTCTCCAATGAATTCAAGCTGCGCGGCCCGCTCGCGCGCAAGCTCTATGGCGATGCCTTCGGCGAGGATCCCGACCGCCAGCGCACGCTCTCGCCGATCGCCCATGTCGACGCCGCGGACCCGCCCGACTGGCTGATCGTGTTCGCCGAATCGCGCATCGATGCGCGTGAACAGGCAGCGCAGTTCGGCGATGCCTTGCAGCAGGCCGGTCTGCGGGTCGAGCGCGTCCCCGATCCCGGCAACCACATGGAGATCAACCGCGAGTTCGGCACCGCCGGCTATCGTGCGAACACCGCGATCCGGGCGTTGATGGCGCGGGTGGCGGGGGGCTGAGGGTTTAGGAGAGCCGCCGCGTGGGTGTGGGTTGGCGCGCCCGACAAGATTCGAACTTGTGACCCCTGCCTTCGGAGGGCAGTACTCTATCCAGCTGAGCTACGGGCGCCTACGGTCATTATAACTACAACCACCCCAGCCGCTTGAACGCCCACCAGGGCACGATGGCGGACACCACCATCAGGCCGATCGCGCCCCAGAACCCCCAGGGTTGGCTGGCGGCCGGGATCAGGTCGAAGTTCATGCCGAAGATGGCGCCGATCACCGACGGCGGCAGCAGCACGACCGTGGCGACCGAGAAGATCTTGAGGATGTTGTTCTGGTCGATGTTGATCATGCCGAGCGTCGCATCGAGCTGGAACTGCACCTTCGAGGCGATGAAGCCGGCGTGGTCGCTCATCTGGCTGACATCGCGCGACAGGGTGCGCAGGCGGTGGCGCATCTCGGTGTTCATCTGCGGATGCTCGGCTTGCTGCAGGAACACGAGCAGTCGCGACAGGCTGGAGAGGGCTTCGCGTGCCTTGGAGTTGAGATCGCCCGCGCGACCGACGCGCTCGAGGATGGCGCGGTAGTCACGGGTTCGGCGACGCATACCGGGCGCAGGCGGCGTGAACACCTCGGACGACAGCGTGTCCATGTCGGCGGCGATCCGCTCGAGCACATCGGCGATGCGGTTGACGAGCGCCTCGAGCAGCCCCGCGAGCACGGCGATCGCAGTGGCGCAATGTCCGGCATGACGCGCGGCATAGGCGATGAAGCGGCGGAACGGCAGCGGATCGGTGTAGCGGTTGGTGACGAGCGTGTCAGGCGTCAGGATGAAAGTGACCTGACTGCTCTCGGGGCGGTCGGTCTCGATCTTGGTGACGACGGTCGCCGTCATGTAGAGCACACCGGCCTCTTCGTAGAGGCGGTTCGAGGTCTCGATCTCGCGCATCTCCTCGGGGGTCGGCACATCGATGCCGAACTGCGACTCGAGGCGTTGTTCTTCTTCGGCGGAGGGCTCGAGCAGATCGACCCAGATCGAGCCGTCGGGCACCGGTGTGCCCTGGGCGACCTCGCGACGATGCAGGCCGGAGGCGTCGAGCAGGAAACTACTGATCATCGGCGCACCGTCTGGCGCGCACGATCTGGGGCGCGCGCCGCGGTCTCAGCGGCGGGTTTCCGCAGCGACGAGGGCGTTGATGAGTTCGAGCATCTGCGGCACGCCACCAGCGGAGTTGATGTCGGTGAAGTACTTGCCGTTGATGATCATCGCCGGCGTGCCCTCGACGCGGTAGCGGCGCACGAGGTCATCGGCTTGGCGCAGCTTCACATCGACCGACATGGAGTTCCAAGCGTTGGTGAAGGCCGTTGGATCGACGCCATTGGCCTTCGCCCAGTCCCGCTGCAGGGCGAGCGTGCTCGCGTCGTCGCGGGCGATGAGGCCGTTGCCGCCGCGATGGATGCTGTCGAAGACCTTGGTATGGAGGCGCCCGTCCTGTTTCAGCGCCTGCAGCGCATAGAAGAGCTTCGCGTGGCGCTTGGCGCTGTCGTTCCAGGTGACCGGGAGGCGCACGAGCTCGGCCGCTGCGGGCTTGGTCTTCTTCCAGCTCTCGAGATACGGATCGAGCATGTAGCAGGCGCCGCAGCCATACCAGAACACCTCGACGACCTCGACCTTGCCCGGCGCGATAGTGTTCGGCACGGCAGGGTTGAGGAGGCGGTAGTGACGGCCGGCCTGCCACTTGGTGGGGATCGGCGTGCTGACGGGGGGTGCCGCCGCGGGGCGCGCCGCCGGCGTGCCTTGCGCGAGCGCATGCGGGGTCGCGCCGGTGGCGATCATCGCGAGCAGCGCGAGGGCGAGCGTGCGCATCAGCGCAGGCCCTGGATGTAGTTGGCGAGCGCAGCCTTCTCTTCGTCGGTGAGGCGTTGGCTGACCATGGTCATCATGTGGCCGTTGC